>NZ_JBPQTW010000091.1:0-25885 GCF_051386535.1 Streptomyces sp. URMC 127 | reverse complement strand
CGGCACGCCGCCCCCGCTGCACGACACCGCCGTACGGACCGGAGCGCCCCGATGAGCAGACCCGACACCGCCCCGCGGCCCATCCGCGTCCTCGTCGTCGAGGACGACCCCGTGGCCGCCGACGCCCACGCCCTCTACGCCGGCCGCGTGCCCGGCTTCACCGTGGCCGGGATCGCGCACTCCCTGGGCGACGCCTCCCACTTCCTCAAGCGCACGCCCGTCGACCTGCTGCTGCTCGACCTCTTCCTCCCCGACGGGCACGGCCTGCAACTGCTGCGCTCCCTGCGCACGGCCGGGCACACCGCCGACGTCATCGCCGTGACGTCGGCGCGCGACCTGACGGTCGTGCGGGAAGGGGTGTCGCTGGGCGTCGTGCAGTACGTCCTGAAGCCGTTCACGTTCGCCACCCTGCGGGACCGGCTCACGCGCTACGCCGAGTTCCGCTCGGTCGCGGGCGAGGCCAGCGGGCAGGAGGAGGTCGACCGCGCGTTCGCCGCCCTGCGCGCCCCCCAGCCGGCCGCGCTCCCCAAGGGGCTGAGCCAGGCCACCCTGCAGTCGATCACCACGGCCCTGCGGTCCGCCGGGGAGGCCGGCCTGTCCTCGGGCAACGCGGCCGAGGCCGTGGGCATCTCCCGCATCACCGCCCGCCGCTACCTCGAACACCTGGTGACGACCGGGCGCGCGGCCCGCACGCCCCGCTACGGCCAGATAGGCCGCCCCGAGCTGCGCTACCACTGGCAGAGCAGGGCCTGACCCCGAGGCAGGCCTGGCCCCCGAGGCACGGTTTCACCCCCGAGGCAGGCCGCCTGACCCCCGCCGCACGGCTCCGCCCCCGCCGCCACGACGCGTGCGGGGCCCCCGGAAGGGGAACGTACGACTTCAGGAAGGCGCAGCCCGCCGAAGCGCGCCGCCCCAGGCGCTCAAGGCCCGCCCCAGGAGGTCGCCCGTGCGCCCTGCCACGCCCGCCCTGCTCGCCGTCGCCGCCCTCGCCGCGGCCTCCCTCACCGCCTGCGGCGGGGGCTCCGGCGGAGGCGACCCGGACACCGTCCGGATCGCCTACCAGCGCAACACCGACAACAAGAACCGGATCGCCGACGACTACCTGGCCGGGATCAAGAGACAGTTCGAGCGCGCGCACGAGGGCAAGAAGCTGGAGCTGGTGCCCGTCCAGGCCGCCCAGGCGGACTACTACGCCAAGCTGCAGCAGATGATGCGGTCGCCGAAGACCGCGCCGGACATCGTCCGCGAGGACACCTTCCTCATCAAGTCCGACATCAAGGCGGGCTACCTGCGCCCGCTGGACGACAAGCTGGCCGGCTGGAAGGACTGGAAGAAGTTCGTGCCCGCCGCCAAGGCGGCGGCGCAGGGCGAGGACGGCAGGACGTACGGGGTGCCGGACGGCACGGACACCCGTGGCCTGTGGTTCAACAAGGAGGTCTTCGCCCGTGCCGGGCTGCCCGCCGACTGGCGCCCGCGCACCTGGAACGAGGTCCTGGACGCGGCCCGCACCATCAGGAAGAAGGTCCCCGGCATCATTCCGCTCAACATCTACACCGGCAAGGCGCCCGGCGAAGCCGCGACCATGCAGGGCTTCGAAATGCTGCTGTACGGCACGGGGAAGGACCCGCTGTACGACCCGGCGGCGGGCAAGTGGGTGACGTCGAGCCGCGGGTTCCGCGACGCGCTGGAGTTCGTGCGGACCGTCTTCGCGGAGAAGCTCGGCCCCGACCCGGCGGACGCCCTCGCCCCGAACGTCGACGGCCGCGTCGCCACGGACTGGCTGCCGTCCGGCAAGCTCGCGATCGACCTCGACGGCTCCTGGCTCGGCAAGTACTGGCAGCCCGGCGGCACGAAGCCCTGGCCGCAGTGGACGACGCTGATGGGCCGGGCGCCCTTCCCCACGCAGCACGGCGCGGCGCCCGGGGCGGTCAGCATGTCCGGCGGCTGGGCGTGGTCGGTGAGCGCCCGGTCCGGGAAGGCGGACCTGGCGTGGCAGGTGATCGAGACGCTGCAGACCACGGAGAACGCCACCAAGTGGACGGTCGCCGACGGGCAGATCGCCGTACGGGAGGACGTGGCGGCCTCGTCCACGTACCTGGCGTCGATGCCCGGCGTCGACTTCTTCACCGGCCTCGTCCCGTACACGCACTACCGGCCGGCGCTGCCGCTCTACCCGCAGGTGTCCAGTGCCATCAGGGACGCGATGGAGGCGGTGACGACGGGTGACGCGACCGTGGTGCAGGCGGCCAGGCGCTACGACGAGGAGCTGACGGCGGCGGCCGGGGCGCCGGGTGTGACGGCGCGGGAGCGGTGACGGTGGCCGGCCGGCACGCGGCCCCGCGGCGGCCGGTCCGGCGGCGGCACCGGGGGACGGCCGCGCGCCTGCTGCCGCTCGCGCCCGCCACCGTCCTGCTGCTGCTCTTCCTGGCGGGGCCGGTCGCCTACTGCGTGGCGATCGCCTTCACCGACACCCGGCTGACCGGCCAGGCGTCCGCCTCCTTCACCGGCCTCGCCAACTTCCGCCGCGCCTTCGCCGACGACGGCTTCCGCAACGCCGTGGTGCTGACGCTCGTCTTCACCGTGCTGTCGTCGGTCATCGGCCAGAACAGCCTCGGCCTGGCCCTCGCCGGTCTCATGCGGCGAGCCTCCCGGCCCGTGCGGGCGCTCACGGGCGCGGTCGTGCTGGGGGCCTGGGTGCTGCCGGAGATCGTGGCGGGCTTCCTGCTCTACACGTTCTTCAACCGGCGCGGCACGCTGAACGCCGTCCTTGCGTGGCTCCACCTGCCCACGCAGAACTGGCTGTACGAACTGCCCATCCTGGCCGTGTCCTTCGCCAACGTGTGGCGCGGCACGGCCTTCTCCATGCTCGTCTACTCCGCGGCGCTCGCCGGGATCCCCCGGGAGGTCACGGAGGCGGCGGAGGTCGACGGGGCGAGCGGGCCGCGCCGCCTGTGGCACGTCACCCTGCCCATGATCCGCCGCTCGGTCGCCACCAACCTCATGCTCAACACCCTGCAGACGCTCTCGGTGTTCGGCCTGATCTGGGCGATGACGCGCGGCGGCCCGGGCAACCGGAGCCAGACGCTCCCGGTGTTCATGTACGACCAGGCGTTCCAGAAGTCGCTGATCGGCTACGGGACGGCCGTCGCGCTGCTTCTGCTGCTGGTGGGGGCGCTGTTCTCGGTGGTGTACCTGCGGCTGATGCGGGAGGAGGTGTGAGGGCGTTCGTCCTCACACCTCCTCCCGCGACCGTGACCGCGACCGCGGGCCCGGCTCAGCCGAGCTTCTTGACCTGGGCGTCGGCGACGGCCTTCGGCAGCTCGGCCTGACCGGCGAGGCTGAGGGCGTAGAAGGTGGCGATCGTGCTGCCCTTGCGGACGGCGATGAGGTGGGTCGTGCCGGCGGTGCCGTCCACGTCCATGCCGAGCGTGAAGGCGACCGCCTCGTCGCCGCCGGTGTACGCGGCGGGCGCGACCTTCGTGAACTTCGTCTTGTCGGAGCCGGAGACGAGGTTGAAGCCACCCGCGCAGTCCGCGCCGGACTTCTTCAGCGCCGCGATGACCTCGCCGGCCGCCTTGGCGTCACCGTACGAGCCCAGCACGTCGGAGGTGATGGTGCCGCCGAGGGCGCCGAGGCCGGCCTTCATCTTGTCCTCGGGGGCGGCGTCCGGGGCGGTGGACGGCGCCGGCGGGAGGACCTTGCGGATGACGGTCGCGGCCGGCGAACCGCCCGAGCGCAGGCTCATCGCGTCCACCAGCGGCTTGCACTCCGCCTTGTCGCTGGTGACGCCCTTGGCGGTGGCCAGGTCGGCCGGGGTGGCCTCGGTGACCTTGCGGCCCGGAACGTCGGCGTCGGTCAGCACGAGCTTCTCCAGCTCCGCCTGCGAGGCGCCCTTGCCTGCCGGGGCGGCAGCGGCGCTGGACGGCGCCTTGTCCTTGGGCTCGTCCTTCCCGGACTTGCCCGAGCCGCCGCAGGCGCTCATCAGCAGAGCGAGGGAGACCGCGGAGGCGGCGACGGCGGTACGGCGGACGGTGGTGCGGCGCATGGGTGGTTTTCCTCTGACTGGATCGAAAGCGACCCCACATATAGTCATGCGCAGGTAAAAAGTTCAATATCTTTCCCGGTTACGAACGCCCGGTACGCATTACGATCCCATCTCGAACGGATGATCGACTTCGGTGATGGTGAGGCCGGCCCGGGCGCGGCGCCCCGGGCAACCGGGGAACAGCCCCGGGCAGTGGTGGCGGCTGGAGCCCGCGGGGTGACGCTGCCCGGCGCCTAGCCGGCGGTCAGTTCGGCGGCGGGGTTGCCCCGCCAGGTCGTCCCGGCCGGGACGTGCTCGCCCTTCATCAGGAAGGCGTCGGCGTCGAGGCGGGCGCCGTCGTCGATGACGACGCCGTAGTGGACGAACGCGCCGGTGCCGATGGTGCAGCCGCTGCCGATCGCGATGCGGCGGGACTTGAAGACGCCGTCCTCCAGGGAGTGGGCCTGCAGGGTGCTGCCCGCGTTCAGGGCGCAGTCGTCGCCGACCGCCGTGAGCGTCCGCTCGATGATGCCGCAGCCGTCGTCGAAGACCCGCCGCCCCATGCGGACGCCGAGGAGCCGCCAGACGGCGGGCTTCAGGGGGGTGCCGTTGAAGACGGCGAGATAGGCCATGGAGGGCACCTTCCAGTACCGCTCGTGCCGCCAGAACGCCTTGTCGTAGATGGAGCACAGGCGGGGGCGCAGGCCGTGCGGGCCTACCACGGCCCGTTCCACGACGGCGAACCAGCCGACCGTGAAGGCGAGCCCCAGCACGAAGGAGCAGGCCGTCTCCAGCCAGTGCAGCGTGTCGTCGTCGCTCATCGGGAGCATGGCGATCAGCACGAGGCCGAAGACGTACAGGCACCGGACGGCCAGGAACAGGGCGGCGGTGACGGCGTTGTGGCGGTTCTTGGCCGCGAGCGCCTGCCTGCGCTCGGGCCCCGTCTCCGGCTGGGCGAAGCGGTGGTCGCGCTCCACCGAGCGCGGGATCTCGAAGGGCGGCGAGCCGAGCAGTCCGGTGCCCTCCTTCAGCGGGCCGCTGACGGGGATCATGGCCTTGGTCGCCAGCAGGCAGTCGTCGCCGGTCCTGCCGCCGGCCGGGTAGACGATGTTGTTGCCCAGGAAGTTGTGCCGGCCGACGGCGGCCGGGACGGCACGGAAGGACGTGCTGGAGAACTCGGCGTTCATCAGGGACAGGCCGTCCGAGACCATCGTGCCGGTGCCGATGCGGCTGAGGGCGGGGACCTCGTGCTTGAGGGTCATGCCGAAGTTGGAGCCGGTCTGCTCGACGGGCCTCAGACGGTAGCCGAGGGCGCGCAGGTAGTGCACGACGGCGGAGGTGTCGCCGAACAGGGCGTTGAAGAACGTGATGTTCGTCAGCCGGGCGGTGGCGCGCTGCAGCGCGAACCGCACGCCGTAGAGCGGGTAGACCGCGTCCGGCTTGACGAGGCGGCACAGCGACCGCGACAGCACCGCGGCCAGCAGCGGCCCGGCGACGGCCAGGCCGAACACCGCGACCGCGGAGACCTGCAGGCCGCTGAGGTAGTACGCCCAGGTGTCCGGGCGGGCGGCCCCGGTGACCGTACGGGCCAGCAGGGAGGGCCGGGACTCCAGCAGCGCGGCCACGGCCACGTAGGCCGCCCCGGCGGTGGCGACCGCGACCAGCAGCCGGAAGACGCTGTGGCAGGCGCGGCGCACGTTGCCGCAGCGGGCCGGCGGGACCGTGAGGTACCGGCAGCCGGCCGGTGCCGGTACGGCCGGTGAGCCGTGCCAGCACTGCCCGTCCGGCACGCACTGGCCGGAGTGCAGCGAGGAGGCGTGGCCGAGCTGCGCGCCGTCGCCGAGGCGCACGCCGGTGTCGAGGACGCTGTGCTCGCCGGCGAAGGCGCCGTCGCCGATGGCGACGGGGCCGGTCTCGACGGCTCCGTCCCGGGCCCGGTAGCCGTTGAGGTAGGTGTCCTTGCGGATCACGGCGCCCGCGCCGATGGTGAGCAGGTCGGTGCACACCGGCACGTGGGCCGTCAGGATCAGGGCGTGCCGCCCGACCCTGGCGCCGAGCGCCCGCAGGTACAGCCCGTACAGCGGCGTGCCGACGGCCATCCGGGCGAGCGGGTTGGCCACGACGAGGGTCTTGACGCACCAGAAGCGCACGTAGGCGAGGCTCCACAACGGAATGCGCCGCTCTGTCCAGCGGCCCACGAGGAGCCACTTCGCGGCGATGGGCAGGAGGCCCATGCCGGCCAGCACGACGGCGGCGAAGACGATCGCGCGCCCGTAGCCCGCGAGCCACCCGCTCGCCTCCATCACCCACAGCGTCCCGGCGTTCAGCACCGCCGAGCCCAGGCACACGTAGAGCAGGAACACCAGGAGTTGCAGCGCCGCGCACAGGACGTAGCGCGGGGTGCTCGCAGGGGGCAGCGGCGCCGGTTCGGGGCGCCGGGCCGGTACGCGGGAGGGCGCGGCCGGTGCCGTACGGTCCAGGGCCGCGGCGAGCTCGCGGACGGTGGGATGCAGGTAGACGTCCTTCATCGACACGGCGGGCAGGCCCGGGACGTCGCGGACGGCGGCGTTGAAGTGCGCCATCAGAAGGGAGTTCGCGCCGAGTTCGTCGAAGAAGTGACTGCCGGCGGAGACCCGTTCGACGCCCAGGACCCGGGCCAGCCGCTCGGCCAGCACCCGTTCGGTGCCGGTCTCCGGCGCCGCGTAGTCGCCCTGCCCGGCGAGCCGGCGCGGCCCGCTCGGGGCGGGCAGGCGGCCGCGGTCGGCCTTGCCGCTGGGCAGCACCGGGATCGAAGTGATGGGTTCGAGGTAGGCGGGGACCATGTAGGCGGGCAGCCGCTCCCGCAGCTGTGCGACGACCTGCTCGGGGTCCACGGAAGCGCCCTCGCGGGTGGTGTAGAACGCGCACAGCTCCACGGCGCCCGGGGCGGCCTCGTGCCGGGTGACCACGGCCTGGGCGACTCCGGGCACGCGCAGGAGCACCGACTCGATCTCGGCGAGTTCGACGCGGTAGCCGCGGATCTTGACCTGGGTGTCGATGCGGCCGTGATGCTCGATCTCGCCGCGGTGGTTGACCCTCCCCAGGTCCCCCGTGCGGTAGAGCCTGCCGGACGGGTTGCCGGGCACGCCGAGGAAGTCCGGGACGAAGGCGCGGTCGGTGAGGTCCGGCCGGTTGAGGTAGCCGCCGGCGAGCCCCACGCCGCCGATGGCGATCTCGCCCATCGCGCCCGGCGGCAGGGCGGTGTCCGCCTGCGGGTCGAGCAGGGCCACCGCGTACGTCGGCAGCGGCACGCCGATCGTCACCGGCCGGTCCGGGTCCAGCAGGGTCCAGGTCGCGGTGACGGTCGCCTCGGTCGGGCCGTAGACGTTGAGGAAGCGGCGGCCGGGCCGGTGCCAGCGGCTGATGAGGTCCTGCGGGCACGACTCCCCGGACACCAGCAGGAAGCGCAGTTCAGACGCCTCCTCGTCCAGCGTGGCCAGCAGGGTGGGCACGCAGCACAGCGCGGTGACGCGCCGCTCCCGCAGGAAGGCGTCCAGCTCGGCCCCGACCAGGCCGGGCCCGGGCGGCCGGGGCACCAGCGTCGCACCGGCCATCCAGGGCACCCACGTCTCCTCCACGGAGAAGTCGAAGGCGAGCGTCATGCCCTGGTAGACGCGGTCGTCGGCGGTGAGGCCGTAGACCTCCGCCGCCACGCGCACGAAGTTGCAGATGGCCGGGTGGCCGATCGCCACGCCCTTGGGGCGGCCGGTGGTGCCCGAGGTGTAGATGACGTAGCAGAGGTCGCCGGGAGGGCCGGGGTGGCCGAGACGGCCGGGAGGGCCGTGACCGGTGGCTGTGCTGTGGCCGGTTGCGGTGCTGTGACCGGTGACGGCGCCGGGGCGCTCGCGGGGCTGCGCGGCCACCTCGGCCCGCACCCGGTCCAGGTACACCAGCCCGGCGCCGGCCGCGAGATGCCCCACGCGGTCGGCGAGGCGGGACAGCGACAGGACCGTCCGCACGGAGGCGTCGGAGACGATGTACGACAGCCGGTCCGGCGGGAAGCCCGCGTCCAGCGGGACGTACGCGGCGTGCGCCTTCAGCACGCCCAGCATGCCGGTGTACGCGTCCACCGCGTCGTCGAGCAGCAGCCCGATCCGGTCGCCGGGCCGCGTGCCGCGCGCCAGCAGGAAACGGGCGAGCTGATTGGCCCGGGCGTCCAGCTCCGCGTAGGTCAGCGCGACGTCGCCGGCATCCACGGCGAGACGGCTTCCCTGCCCCTGCGCCCGCAGCCGGTCGCACTGCTCCTCGAAGAGCCGCTCCAGCCGCTCGCCCTCCCGCCAGCGGACCGACCCGTCGTCCCCGGCACAGGTCAGCACCCCGTCCGGCCGGCTGGCCGACCGCGGCACCCACTCCCACGGCGGACCACCCCGCGGCCCGGGCGCTCCTCCTGCTCTCAGCTCACCGTCCGAGGTCATGATTCGCTGCCATTGAAGGTCCTTACATTTTACGGGAGGGGGCCGGGGGCGGGCCTTCCGGCGAGCACGGCGACGAGCCGCTTCGGGTGGTGTACAGCTCCGCGCTCCGTGAGGGCGCGCAGGGGTGCATTCCAGGGGGCGCGCGGGTGCATGGGGCGTGCCGGTGCTGGACGCGGGTTCGTGCGAGGCAGACGCTGCTGTCCGGCGGCGCGTCCTTCGTGCCCAGGGGGATATGTGTACAGCGTTCTCTACGGCAGTTCCCGCATCACTCTCACTTCCCGCAGCGGCACCCGGATCCGGCGTTCGGAGCTGCTTCTGCGCGACCCCGGTCCGCGGCACCGGTGGGCCGCTCCGGCCCCCGTTCTGCTGGGCCGGGAGGAGGTGCTGGCCACCACCTGGCGGGAGCTCCTGGACGGGCGGTCGGTGGAGCTCCACGGGCCGTGCGGGTTCGGGAAGAGCAGCCTGCTCCGGAACGTCGCCTCGGGCGGCAGGCGCAGCGCGTTCGTACGCGTGGGCCGGAATCCGCTGGAGGACGTTCTCCAGCTGCTCGTGGACGACTTGTACGTGTCCGCGGAGCCGGAACCGGTGAAGTACTCCGGGCCGGTGTGCCGGCAGCTCGTCCGGCACGCCCGGCCGCTGATCGTGCTGGACGAGGTGCCGCCCGGTTCGCGGATCCCGCGTCAGCTCGCGGACGCCCTGCCCGGCTGCGTCCTGCTCGTGGGCGGGGAGCAGCCGGTGCCGGGCGGCGGTGCGGTGACGTCACGGCCGCTGACGGGGCTGCCGCAAGCCGCGGCGTTCGAGCTGTTCGTGCAGTCTCTCGGCCGCCCCGTGCAGGACGCCGAACTGCCCGTCGTACGGCAGCTGCTGGAGGCCGTACGGGGCAGGCCGCTGTCCGTTAAGCAGGCCGCGGCGCTGGTGCGCGCCGGATACCCGGCCGACGCAGTGGCGGAGCGCGCCGCGCGGGGCGTGCGCGAGCTGGACCGGATGAGTGCGGGACGCCTGTCGGGGCCGGAGCGCAAGGCGATCGCGGTCCTGGCGCTCGTGGCCGGGGCCCTGGTGCCGGGGAACTGGGTCGCGGCCGCCGGCGACATCGCCTACGCGGCGCAGACCCTGCTGTCCCTGCACGAGCGCGGGCTCGTCGAGCAGCCGCAGGAGGACCGCTTCGGGCTGCCGGTGTGTCTGGAGGGCAGCCTCCGGGACCTGCTGCTCGACGCGGTCTCGCTGAGCGCGACCGTCAACGGGCTCGCCGACTGGCTGGACAACGCCCTCGACGGGGACGTGCACGGGCTCGAGGGCGCCCTCGAAGGCGTCGAGGGCATCGTCGGGCTGCTCGGAGTCGCCGCCGAGCGGGCGGAGTGGCGGGCCGTGATCCGGCTGGCGAAGATCGCCGAAGCCGCGCTGTTCGCCGGACGCCGCTGGCAGCAGTGGAAAGAGGTGCTGGAGCAGGGCGAGGACGCGGCCCGGCGGATCGGGGACCGGGCGTCGGAGGCGCTGTTCTCCCACCAGCTGGCCACCGTGGCCTACGTCGAGGACCGGCATGAGGACGCCGCCGCCCGGCTGCGTCACGCGCTGCAGGTGCGGACGGCCCTGGGCGACACCGCCGGGGCGGAAGTGACCAGGGCGAACCTCGCCTTCGTGGCGGCCTCCGGGCCGGACCGGGGCGGGGACGGCGGCCCGGCCCGGCGCAATCCGCTCCGGAGAGGGCTGCTCTGGCTCGCCGGGCTGGTGGCCCTCGTCGCGGTGACCGCCGCGGTGCGGGCGGCGGTCGCCGGAGCGGGCGGCGGCGATCCGTCCCCGGGGCCGCAGCCCGGCTTCTCGGGGCCCGTGGCCGGCGGCAGCCGGTCCCCGGACGGCCCTTCGGGCGGGGCGAGCGGCCCGCGGGTGAGTTTCAGCCCCGGTCCCGGCCGCAGCAGCAACGGCCCCGTCACCGGCCCCGGCGGGGTGACGAGCTCGCGGCCCGGTCCGGGCACCAGCCGGAGCGTCGTGATCATCCCCGGTTCCAGCAAGAGCCCCGGCGTCAGCAAGAGCCCCGGCGCCGGCGTCAGCAGGAGTCCGGGCGTCAGCAGGAGTCCGGGCGTCAGCAGGAGTCCGGGCGTCAGCAGGAGTCCGGGCGTCAGCAGGAGTCCGGGCATCAGTAAGAGCCCGAGAGTCAGTAAGAGCCCCGGCGTCAGCATCAGCCCGAGCCGTAGCAGGGGGCCCGTCATCCGCCGCGACCCCGTCCCGGGCAGCTTCGGTTCCGGCCGGGACGGCGACGGCGGTCGCGGTGGCGGCGAGCCGCCGGAGCCGTTCATGGCCCCGCCCCGCTCTATGTCGCTGCTGTCAGGCCTGCCACCAGCTCCTCAGCCTCCACGGCGGGCACTCCCGCCGCGGTGAGCGCGGTCACGGCGGCCGAGCGGCCGGCCTCCGCCGGGGCCAGGACGCCGTCGTTGACCGCCTGCATCAGGCCGAACAGGACCTGCTCCCGTACGTACGCGAGGGCGATCGCGGGCAGCGGCGAGACGAAGCGGCCCTCGTCCAGGCCGCGTTGCAGCATCGCCGCGCACTCGCGGCGCACCGGCTCCAGGCGCCGGTGGATGCCCTCGACGGTGACGCTGCGCTGGGCCAGGGAGATCAGCAGGCGGTAGCCGTCGGCGATCTCCCAGGCGGCGAGCATGGAGCGGGCGAGGGCCTGGGCGGGGTCGTCGACGTCGCGCAGCGCCTCCGCCTGGGCGATCTCCACCGCGCTCGCCGCGTCGTCGACGAGGGCGCTCATCAGCGCCTCGCGGCTGGGGAAGTGGCCGTAAACCGTGCGCCGGACGACGCCCGCCGCCCGCGCGATCTGGTCCATGCTCGCGTCCGCGTCACGCAGCAGCTCCGCCAGCGCGATGTCCATGATGCGGCGGCGATTGGCGTCCGCTCTGCCGGCCATTGGTCTCTTCTCTGTCCGTGGGGTCCCTGTCCCCGGACTCTGCTGAGGAAGGGGGTTGCGGGGGTGTGGGGGGCTCGGGCGCAGCCTCCGTGGCCGACATCCTGCCCCTCATTTTGCACCGGGCGGCGCCGTCCCGTAATTTGCACACTGCTGTGTAATTGCACAACCGTGTGCAAGTCTGGAAGGGGTGACCGATGGGCCTCGCGATGTCGACGCCGGTCGACGAGATGGACGGTCCGTACAAGAGGCGCTGGGCGGCGCTGGGCGTGCTCTGCATCAGCCTGCTGATCATCGTCATGGCGAACACGTCCCTGACGGTCGCCGCGCCCGACATGGTCAAGGACCTCGGCCTGGGCAGTTCCGACCTGCAGTGGGTCATCGACGGCTACACCGTCCCGTACGCCGCGCTGATGCTGATCCTCGGCGCCGTCGGCGACAAGTACAGCCGCCGCGGCGCGCTCGTCCTCGGCCTGTTCGTCTTCGGCGCGGCCTCCGTCGCGGGCTCGCTCGTCGACAGCTCGGGCGGCGTCATCGCCGCGCGCGCCGTCATGGGCGTCGGCGCGGCCATGATCATGCCTGCCACGCTGTCGCTGCTCGCCGCGACCTTCCCGCGCGAGGAGCGGGCCAAGGCCATCACCATCTGGACGGCCACCGCCGGCCTCGCCATCGCCGTCGGGCCGCTCGTGGCCGGTGCGCTGCTGGAGGACCACGGCTGGGCCTCCACCTTCCTCATCAACGTCCCGATCGCCGCGCTCGGCATCATCGGCGCGCTGGCGCTCGTGCCGCCGTCCAAGGGCACGGGGGTCGACAAGATCGACTACGTGGGCGGCCTGCTGTCCGTCGTCTGGGTCGGCTCCCTCATCTACATGATCATCGAGGGGCCGCACTTCGGCTGGGGCGCGAAGGCCGTCGCGGCCGCCGTCATCGCGGGCGCCGGCCTGGTCCTCTTCGTCCTCTGGGAGCTGCGCCACCCGCGGCCGGTCCTCGACGTCCGCCGCTTCACCAAGCGCGCGTTCGCCGGCTCGACCATGGCCGTCGCGCTGTTCTTCCTCGCCGTCTTCGGCGCGTTCTACTACCTCACCCAGCACCTGCAGTTCGTCCTCGGCTACTCGCCGCTGGACACGGGCGTGCGGATGCTGCCGCTGGCCGGCGCGGTGTTCGTGGGCGGCGCCCTGACCGCGGTCCTCACGCCCAAGGTGGGCATGAAGGCCACCGTGGCGTTCGGCATGGCCGTCGGAACGGTCGCCATCGCGCTGCTGGCGCGCGTCGACGAGACGTCCACGTACGACGACTTCGTGCTGCCGCTGATCATCCTGGGCCTGGCCATCGGCCTGTCCCTGTCGCCCTGCACCAACGCCATCATGGGCTCCTTCCCGGAGGACCAGCTGGGCGTCGGCGGCGCCGTCAACAGCACGTCCATCGAGATGGGCGGCTCCCTCGGCATCGCCATCCTCGGCACCGTGCTCGCCAAGACCTACTCGTCCAACCTCGGCGACGCCGCCGCGGAGGCGGCCGCGGCCGGCGGCCCGAAGCTGCCGGAGAAGGCGCTGTCCGTCGCGCAGGACTCGGTCGGCGCGGGCCTGGCCGTGGCCAAGGAGGTCGGCAAGCAGGTCGCGGCCGGCGCCGCGCCGAAGGTGGGGCCGGAGAAGGCCGCCGCGCTGGGCGCGCAGCAGGCGCAGGCCGTGGTCGAGGCCGTGCACAAGTCGTTCGCGGACGCCGTCGCCCACACCAGCGTCATCGGCGCGGTCGTCCTCGGCGTCGGCACGGTCCTGGTCGCCTTCCTGCTCCCGGGCCGCAAGACGGCGACCGCTCCCGCGGAGTCCGGCTCCGGCACCGAGGAGCGGGTAACCGAGAAGGTCTGACACGCCGCCGCGGACCGGCCGTACGGCCGTATACGGCGACGTTGCCGGGTGCCGCGCGGCGGTGCGGCTGCTGCCCGGCCGTACGGCCGTACGCCGCCGCGCGGCACCCCGCCCGGGCCCGGCCGTACGGCCGTACATGGCCGCCCGGTTGTGACACCGGCGTCCGGTACCTGCCGCAGGCCGCCGCGTGGCCGCCGCAGCCCGGCATGGGGCACGCCACAGCCCAGCCGTACGGCCGTACGCCGCCGCGCGGCACCCCGCCCCGGACCGGCCGTACGGCCGTACGTACGCCGCCGCGCGGCACGCGCGCAGTCCGTGCGGCACCCGCACCCGTGCCCCGCACCCCCTCCGCGGGGTGCGGGGCACCGGTGTTGTGCCGCGTTCACGCCGCGAGTTCGGGCAGGCCCGCCGGCTCCAGGAACGCCAGGTGGACCAGGCCCACCGCCGTCAGCGCCTCCTCCGGCGGGCACAGCACCGACAGCCGCCGCGCGTGCACGCTGACGCCCCCGACGGCCACGCCGCCCTTGCGCAGGGTCTGCAGGGCCTGCGGCACGAGCGCCGGGTGGGCGCTCAGGCCCCGGCCGACCAGCGACACCTTGGCCACCGGCCGGTTGTCGAGGCTGCCGGACTGCCCCAGCCCGCCGCTGACCGTCTCCAGCAGCCCGGCCACCCGCTCGTGGCCCGCGCCGCCGAGCGTGAAGTGCAGCGAGCCCGTGCCCCCGGTGGGGTGGTCGCTGTGGAAGTGGACCATGTCCGGCGTCAGGGCCGCCCCGGAGAGCGCGGCGAGCACGTCCTCGGCCGTCCGCGAGCTCACCCGGCCCAGCCGGTAGCGCTGCTGGCCCGCGGCGTGGGTCACGCCGCAGACGGTGAACCGCTCGGCGAAGCCGTCCAGTTCGGCCGGGGGAGTGGTGTCGCTGACCCACGTCCCCGGGGCCCCGCTCGCGCTGGAGCGGACGTGTACGGGGACGCTGTGCAGCCCCGCGTACTCCACGGAGCTGTGCGCCAGCACCTTCGCACCGCCCGACGCCAGCTCGGACATCGCCTCGTAGTCCAGTTGCTCGATCTTGCGGGCGCTCGGCACGTGCCGCGGGTCGGCGGTGTACACCCCGTCCACGTCCGTGTAGATCTCGCAGACGCCCGCGTGCAGCGCCGCCGCCAGGGCCACGGCCGTGGTGTCCGAGCCGCCGCGGCCGAGCGTGGTGACGACGTCCTGCTCGGCCGAGACCCCCTGGAAGCCGGTGACGACGGGCACGCCGCCCGCGCCGAGCTCTTCGAGGATCCCCGCGGGGGCCACGTCGACGATGCGGGCGCTGCCGTGCGCGCCGTCGGTGACGATGCCCGCCTCCCGCCCGGAGAACGAACGCGCGGGTATCCCCATGCTGTTCAGCGTCAGGGCCAGGGCGGCGGCGGACGCCGTCTCCCCGGTGCTGAGCAGCCTGTCGAGCTCGCGCCCCGTCTCCGGGCCGTTCAGCTTGCCGGCCAGGTCGAGCAGCCGGTTGGTCGTGGAGCCCATCGCCGACACGACGGCCACCACCTGGTGGCCCTCGTCGCGAGCGGCTGCGATGCGCTGTGCGGCGCGTTTGATGCGGTCCGGGCCGGCGAGCGACGTCCCGCCGAACTTCTGCACCAGCAGAGTGGTCATGGCAATCTCCTGATCCCCCTCGTGAACGGCCTCGTGGATGGTGTGCGCCTCATACGTCTTGCGCGTCGCGTCCGTCCCCTCATAGGGCGGCTCCTACGTAACTCCCGGCGAACCAGTGCGCCATGGCCTCGTCCGTCCGCAGCTCGTCGAGCTGGGCGGCCTGCATCTGCTGCGCGAAGCTGTCCGTCACAGCTGGGTCCCCCGCGCGGTCCCCGGCCCCCGGCGGCCGGTTGATGAGGTGCAGCAGCCAGTCCGAGAACTTCTGGCAGCGCCAGATCTGCCGCAGCCTGGTGTCCGAGAAGGCGTCCAGGCGCCGCCGGTCGCCCCGCTGCCGCCAGTCGATGACGCCCTGGGCGAGTTCGTGGGCGTCGCCGATCGCCAGGTTCATGCCCTTGCCGCCCGCCGGAGTGATCACGTGGGCCGCGTCCCCCAGCAGGTGGACGTTGCCGAACCGCATGGGGGCGGTGACGTACGTCCGCATCTCCAGCAGCCGCTTCTCGGTGATCGGCCCCTCGGTGAGCCGCCAGTCCTCCTCGATCTCCAGCCGGTGGCGCAGCTCCTGCCATATACGGTCGTCCGGCCAGTCGTCCGGGGTCTCGCCGGGCGCGCACTGCAGGTAGAACCGGCTGACCTCGGCCGTACGGAGCATGTGGCCCGCGAAGCCGTCCTCGTGCACCGCGTAGATCGCCTCCGACGTGGAGGGCGGCGCGTCGGCCAGCACGGTCAGCCAGCGGTACGGGTACTGCCGGACGTGCTCGCGGACCGCGCCGGCGGGCAGCGCCCGCCGCGTCGGGCCGTGGGAGCCGTCGCAGCCCGCCACGATGTCGCACTCCAGTTCGCTGCGGGTGCCGTCCTGCTCGACCACCAGCCGCGGCCGCTCCTCCGCCACGCCCGCGATGCCGGTGACCTCCGTCTCGAAGTGCAGCTCCCCGCCGCGCGCCAGGAACTCCGCGATCATGTCGCGGACCAGCAGCTGCTGCGGGTAGGCGTAGTGCGCCGCGTTCCCGGTCAGCGACCCGTACGGGACGGAGAACCGCCGTCCCCCGTAGCGGAATTCGCATCCCACGTGGCGCTTGCCGTGCGCGCGCAGCCCGTCGGCCAGGCCGGCCCGCTCCAGGATGCCGACGGTGCGGTGCTCGATCAGGCCCGCGCGCGTCCGCTGCTCCACGTACGAGCGGGAGTGCCGCTCCAGGACGACGCAGTCGATGCCCGCCTTCAGCAGCATGGTGCCGAGCGCCAGACCGGCCGGTCCCGCGCCGACGATGCCCACGGTCGTTCGCTTGCGCATGGTTCCTCCCCTCTTCTCGCCGTGCCTTTCCTGATCTGCTCTTGTCTGTCCTTGCCTGTCCTTCGGTGAGGGCGGCGCCGGGCGGCGGGGTCCGGCCGTCGCCGGATCCCGGACCCCGCTGCCCGGCCGCCCGTGCTCACCGCTCCTGCTCACTGCTCGTGCAGGAACTCCTTGATCGGGTAGCCCACGTGCCGCTGGTCGGAGAGGGCGTAGCCGAGGACCTTGTCGCCGGGCTTGAGCTCGGTGGCGTTGTGCACGCTGCCGCCGGGGCCCAGCAGACGCACGTGCCAGTCGTCCTGCATGACGAGGTCGATCTCGGTGCCCGAGGCGGAGCGCGCCTGGATGCGCAGCAGCGGGCGGGTCTCCATCTTGATGCGGCCCACCGCGATGCGCCGGGCCTCGCCCTTGACGTTGACGGCGAGCAGGTCCGAGCCGCCGCCGAGCTCGGCGAGGTAGCGGGTGCGGTTGTCGGGGGTGAGCGTGTAGGAGTGCAGCGCCGCGGCGTTGACCCGGAAGGGCCGGGTCGCCATGTACGGCAGGGGGTGCGTCTCGGCGCTGATGAGCAGCATGCCCCGGGCGAACGAGCCGACGAGGATGCCCTCGTCGCGGCCGAAGTGCGAGGTGGTGTCGACGCAGACGCGCTCGCCGAGCCCGATGTGGGTCAGCTTGACGATCTCCATCTCCTCCAGCTCCAGCTGTGTCCTGCGCCCCTTGCAGATCCGCACCAGCGCCGTCGCGTCGCCCACTTCGCGCGGGGCGAGCAGCACGCCCTCCGAGCCGCGTTCGAGCACCCCGAGGGTGACCTCGGCGTCCTCCAGGTCGTGCACGACCGTGACGAGCTGGACGGCGGCCTTGTCCGCGGCGGCGAGGAGGATCTCCAGCGGGATCTTGCTCGGGTCCTGCTGGAACCAGGCGATCATCCACGGGACCCGGGTGGCCAGCTTGCAGGCGGTCTCCAGGCTGCTCTCGTCGACGATGTTGATGTGGACGCCGGGCTCGGTGCCCTGCGGCAGCAGCGCGTCCGTGTCCTCAAGACCGTGGTCGGCGAAGACCAGGTCCGCCGCCTTGACCAGCTCGTCGGCCAGCGAGGGCGCCATGCCGGGCCGGAGGACGACTATCTTGCGGACGTTGGGCGGGAGCGTCGCCAGCAGGGACGGGTCGTCCGAGACGATGCCCTCGACGCCCGCGTGGATGGACTCCTCGACGATGGCGGCGGTCTTGTCGGTGCCCTGGCGAACGTCGATCCATGCGAACTTCACGGTGACTCCTCGTGTTTGGAGAGATGAGCGTGAGGTGAGAGGTGCGCGAGCGGGTTGGACGTACGTACGTGTGAGACCTGCGTGTGAGACGTACGTATGTGACGTACGGGCGTATGTGACGTACGGGCGTGAGATGCGCGTGTGAGACGTACGTGCGTATGACGTGCGCGGCTCAGGCCGCTGCCAGGGGCGCGCGGCGCTCCCCGTGCACGGCCCCCGCGACCGCGCGGACGGTGGCGGCGACGTCGTCGGACTGGAAGACGTTGCGCCCCATGGCCACGCCGCGGACGCCCGACGCCATGACGTCCCTGACCATCCCGGCGAGCTTGGCGTCGTCCCCGAGCGAGCTGCCGCCGGCGGTGAGGACGGGGATGGGGCAGCTCTCGACGACCCGTGTCATCGAGGCGACCGACCCGGTGTACGGGGTCTTGACGAGGTCCGCGCCCAGGTCGGCCGCGAGGCTGGCGGCGTGCGCCACCAGGTCCTCGTCCGCCGGCGAGGTGATCCGCGGGCCGCGCGGGTAGATCATCGCGAGCAGCGGCACGCCCCACCGGTCGCAACTAGCGGCGACCCGCCCGAGGTCGGTGAGCTGCCGGGCTTCGGTGTCGGAGCCGAGGTTGACGTGGACGCTGACCGCGTCCGCGCCCAGGTGCAGGGCCTCCTCCACGTCGCAGAGGAGCACCTTGGCGTCCGTGTCCGCCGCGTGGGCGGTGGAGCCGCTGAGGTGGATGACGAGGGAGAGGTCGCGGAACAGCTCCGGCGGGAGGAACCGCGCCCGTCCCTTGTGGAGGACGACGCCGTCACCGCCGTGCGAGGCGACGGCGCCGACGATACTGACGAGTTGCCTGGTGGAGGCCACCGGACCGTCCGCGACGGAGTGGTCCAGCGGCACCAGGAAGGTCGCATTGCTGGCGGGGTTCATGAGCCGGCCGAACCGGACCCGCTTCCCGCTGGTGCCGTACATGTGGTGCCCCTTTCGCAGATTGCGCAGGTATCGCTTGCCGCCGATGAGGTGCGACAGGACTGGGGGCCATCAACCCGTTCGGTTGATGCTTGTGCAAGCATTGCATGGACACGCATTGAAGTCAACGCTATCTTGGAAGGGCAGCTCGAAGGGGCCTCTCCCTGCGGGGAGTTGAGGGAGTGCGCCCCCGTCTCTCCTCGCGAAGGGAGCATCTGATGAGCATTCACATGGGGTCCGTGGGCACCGGTTCCGCCGCCCCCTCGGTCCGCCCGGGCGACGAACTCTGGCACCTGGGCGCCCTGTTGAAGTTCCACGTCACCGGCGCCGAGACCGGCGGCCGCTTCTGGATCGCCGAACACTGGGCGCCCCGGGGCTACGGGCCCGCCCTGCACACCCACGCGCACGAGGACGAGCTCTTCGTCGTCCTCGACGGCAAGCTCACGATGTCGGTGTCCGGCGACCGCAGCAGCCTCGAAGCGGGCGCCACGGCCTTCGGGCCGCGGACCGCCCCGCACACGTTCAAGGTCGAGTCGCCGACCGCCCGCTTCCTCGTCCTCGGGTCGCCCGCCGGCTTCGAGCCCTGGTTCCGCCTCACCGGCGAACCCGCCGCCGCGCCCACGCTGCCGCCGCCGGACCTGCTCGGCGACATCGAGGAGATCATCGGCTCCGCCGGCTACGCCGAGGCGCTGCGGGCGTACGGGGTCGAGGTCGTCGGCCCGGCGCTCCCGTGAACCCAACCCGTCTGCCAGCCAAGGAGGTTGACCCCCTCATGACATCCGTACTCAGCGAATCCGTACGCGCCCTGGTCGACGCCCCCAACTTCGTCACGCTGTCGACCATCGGCCGGGACGGCGCCCCGCACTCCTCGCCCATGTGGATCACCCGCGAAGGTGACGAACTCCTGCTCTCGACCGTGCTCGGACGCCGCAAGGAGCGGAACCTCAGAGTCGACGGACGGGTGAGCATCACCGTGCTCGACCCCGCCGATCCGTACCGCTACGCCGAGATCCGCGGCGAGGCCCGCATCACCGGCGACGGCGGCCCGGAGCTCATACACCGACTGGCCAGGAAGTACACCGGGGATGACTACCAGTGGGACAGCCCGGACGCCGTGCGCGTCGTCATCCGGGTCACCCCGTCCCAGGTGGCCGGGACCGCCGCGCGGCAGCCCGCATCCGGCTGACCGCCCCGAACGGCGCCGGCCGCTGCCGCGCGCCCCGCGAGCGGGCGGCCCGCGCGACCGCCCGCTCCCCGCCCCACCGCTCTGCCTGCCTCTGCCCTCTCAGCCGCAAGGGGATCACCCATGCCCATTGCCGTCTTCGCTCTGACGATCTGCGCCTTCGGTATCGGCACGTCGGAGTTCGTCCTCAACGGTCTGCTGCCCGACGTGGCCGCCGACCTCCACGTATCCATCCCGGCCGCCGGCCTGCTGGTCAGCGGCTTCGCGATCGGCATCATCGTGGGCGCGCCCACCCTGACCGTCGCCACGCTGCGCATGCGCCGCAAGACCGTACTGCAGTCCGCGGTCCTGCTGTTCATCGCGGGCAGCCTGCTCAGCGCGATCGCCCCGAACTACTGGATCCTGATGATCGGGCGCATCCTGTCCGCCATGGCGGTCGGCGCCGTCTACGGCGTCGGCTCCGTGGTCGTCGCCAACCTGGTGCCGCCGAACCGGCGGGCCGGTGCCATCGCCCTGATGTTCGCCGGTGCCACCGCGGCGACGGTCTTCGGCGTGCCGCTCGGCACGCTCGTCGGCCAGCACCTCGGGTGGCGGGCGACGTTCTGGGTCGTCACCGGCATCGGCGTGGTCGGCCTGCTCGCCATCACGGGCCTCATCCCGAGCACGCCGAACGAGGCGCCGCCCAGCATCCGCAACGAGCTCCGGACCTTCCGGCGCCCCCAGGTCTGGCTCACCCTCGCCATGACCGCCTGCTCCTTCGGCGCCATCGCCGCGACCTTCACCTACATCACCCCGCTGCTCACGGACGTCACCGGGTTCTCCGAGGGCACGGTCACCATCCTGCTGTTCGTCGTCGGCGCCGGGCTGTTCGCCGGCAACTACGTCGGCGGGAAGTGGGCCGACCGCAGCCTGATGCCGGCGCTGATCGGGCTGTTCTCGCTGTTCGTCGTGGTCCTCGCCGCGTTCACGCCGGCCATCCACAACAAGCCCGCGGCCGTCGTGGTGGCCTTCCTGTTCGGCGTGGCCGGCTACGGGCTCGTCCCCGGCTGCCAGGTGCGCGTCGTCGCCAAGGCCGAGGGCGCGCCGACGCTCGCCTCCGCGACGAACATCTCCGCCTTCAACGTCGGCGTCACGGCGGGCTCCGCGCTCGGCGGCGCGGCGATCAGCGCGGGCTGGGGCTACGTGTCCGTGACGTGGGTCAGCGCCGCGATCGCCGTCGCGGGCCTGCTCCTCGCCTACGTCTCGAAGACGTCCGACGCGCGGGCCGAGGCCCGCTCGGGGTCCGCCCCGGCCCCCCTCACCCGCGTCCCCGCGGAGCCGTCGGAAACGGTAGCGCGCTGACCCGCAAACCGCCGGGCCCACCACACGGTGGGCCCGGCGGCGCGCGCTGCGGCCACCGGTGGCCGGGGTTGGTCCGGCCGGTGGCCGGGGCGGTCCGGCACCGCCGGGACGCGCCGCGTGGGCTGATCGCCGTGGCGGCGGGCTGCTCACCGCTGCGGCGCGGTGCCGGGGGCCACTGGCGGGCGGCATCCGCCCCCTGCCTTCCGCCGCAGCGGTGAGCAACTCCCACGGCGGATCCCGGCGGTGCCGAACCGGCCGGTGGCCGGCCGGGCCACGCCGCCCCCGGCCGTCTCCTGACATACTCCCGTCCCCGCGCTGACGCACGGATGTGCGGATCCGTACCGTGAGTCACGGTGTTCCGTTCGCGGAGGTGAGGCAGGGATGGCGCTTGCGGGGCCGCGGCGGCGGCCGGGTGGAGAGACGGTGGACCTCGGGTCCTTGCTGACCGCGCACGAGGCCGCCGCAAGCACGTCGTCGGCCGCACTCCGCTTCGCCGACGCCCTGGAAGCGCTCGTGGCCTCCCTGAACGCGGACGCCCGGCTCACCCCGGAAGGCGCCCGCGCAGCACAGGCGCAGCTCGCCGGATCCGTTGCCCTGCAGGGCCAGTTACGCCATCTGGAGAGCCGCCACCCGGCCGTCGCCCGGACGCCGGTCGGCCCGCCCGTCTTCATCACCGCCCTGCCCGGCAGCGGGGCCACCGCCCTGCAGCACCTGCTCGCCGCCCACCCCGACCTGGACGCCCCGGCCCTGTGGGAGACGTTCGCCCCGGCCGCCCCCGCCCCGGGCCCGCGCGAGCGGCGGGAGCTGATCGGCCGGGCGCGGTCCGCCGTCACCCTCCTCGGCGGCGGCGCTCCGTCCGTGACGCAGCCCGCGTCCTGCCACCGGCTGCTCGCGAACGCCTTCCAGAGCACCCTGTTCACCCTCCACCTCAGGATCCCCGGGTACGAGGAGTGGCTGGGGGAGCAGGACCTCACGGACGCCTACCGCTTCCACCGCGAGCAGCTGCGCGCGATCACCTGGCGCGTCCCCGGCGCGACCATGGTGCTGCGCGACCCGTTCCACGGCCGCCACGCCGGGGCCCTGAGCCGCGCCTACCCCGGCGCCCGCATCATCCGCATCCACCGCGACCCCGCCGACACCATCGCCCACGCCGCCGGCGTCGGCCACCGCCTGCGGGGCCGCTGGTCCGCCGCTGGGGACCCCGGCGAGCTCGGCGCCGAGTGGCGCGCCCGCATCAAACGAACCCTGGTGAGCGACGACTCGTACGCCCGGATGCGCGCGGAGGGCCGGACCCTGGACATCCGCTACGACGACCTGGTCGCGGCCCCGGTGCCGACCGTGCGCGCGGTCCTGCGCTTCCTCGGCGTCGCGGCCCCCGCCGTCCTGGACCGGGAGGCCGCCGGGCTGCCCGCGCTCGCGGCCGCCCCCGGGGGCACCGGCGCGGGCCCGCGGCCGGAGGACTTCGGCCTGCGCCGCGCCGAGCTGGACGAGGAGTTCGCCGTCTACCGGGAGCGGTACGGGTTCACGGGCGGGTGAGCGAGGGCGGCGGGCAGCAGCCCTCAGTCTCAGCCTGCAGTCTCAGCTCTCCGCGCGCAGCACGTTCACCACGGGCGCCATGCGCTCGTCGAACGCCGCCACGCTCAGCGCGGTGCCGAGCTCCTTGCCGAACGTCTCCCGGGCCTCCGCGGCGACCTCGCGCCCCTGCTCGGTCGCGTGCGCGTACGTGGCCCGGCGGTCCTCCTCGCACAGGCTGCGGCGGGCCAGCCCGGAGCTCTCCAGCCGGGCGACGAGCCGGCTGATGGTCGAGGAGTTGAGCCCGGTCGCGTCGGCGAGCGGCTGCATCCGGACGCCCTCCGGCCCGGCCTCCGCGAGGACGGTGAGCGCCATGAACTCGGAGAGGCTCACGCCGTGGCTGCGCATGAGCCGCTTGTCGAGGGCGTTGCCCACGTAGCTCGTGAGCACGGTGAGCTGCCGCCACAGGGCGAGTTCGCGGTCCTGGACCTCGTCCGGAGCAGATGTCATGCCGGCCGCCTCACGTCCGCAGAATCGATGCTTACGCAAGCAGATTCTACGGGGGCGGAGCGCCGCGGGATACAGCGCCCGCCCGCCGCACGGCCACGCCCGCCGCACGGCCTGCGCCGCACGTCTCGCCCGCTACACCGCCCGCCACCACACCGTCGCCAGCGGCGGCAGCGTCACCGTGATGCTCGCTGGCCGGCCGTGGTGCCGCACGGCTTCCGTCTTGACCGGGTCCGGCGTGGTGACGCCGCTCCCGCCGTACCGCCCCGCGTCCGTGTTGAGGATCTCCTGCCACGCCGTGAACCGGCCCGGCACGCCCAGCGCGTACCCGTGCCGCACCACGGGGGAGAAGTTGCTGACGGCCAGCAGGGGCGCGCCCTGGGCGTCGAAGCGCAGGAACGCGAAGACGTTGTCCTCCGAGGCGTCGCTCACCACCCACTCGAAGCCCTCGGGCGCCGTGTCCCGCTGCCACAGGGCGGGCGTTGCGACGTAGGCCGCGTTCAGGTCGCGCACCAGGTCGCGGACGCCGCGGTGGTCCGCCTCGGCGGAGTACGAGGGGTCCAGCAGCCACCAGTCCGGGCCGTGCGCCTCGGACCACTCGGCGCCCTGCGCGAACTCCTGCCCCATGAAGAGCAGCTGCTTGCCCGGGTGCGCCCACATGAAGCCCAGGTAGGCGCGGTGGTTCGCGCGCTGCTGCCACCAGTCGCCCGGCATCTTCGACACCAGCGACCGCTTGCCGTGGACGACCTCGTCGTGCGAGATCGGCAGCACGTAGTTCTCGCTGTACGCGTAGACCATCGAGAACGTCATCTCGCCGTGGTGGTACTTGCGGTGCACCGGCTCCTTGGAGACGTAGACCAGGGAGTCGTGCATCCAGCCCATGTTCCACTTCAGGCCGAAGCCCAGACCGCCGAAGCCGCCCGGCCCCACGTGGTGCGTGGCGCGGGTGACGCCGTCCCAGGCCGTGGACTCCTCCGCCACCGTGACGATGCCGGGGCAGCGGCGGTAGACCGTCGCGTTCATCTCCTGCAGGAACGCCACCGCGTCCAGGTTCTCCCTGCCGCCGTGGACGTTCGGCGTCCACTGACCCTCCTCGCGGGAGTAGTCGAGGTAGAGCATGGAGGCGACCGCGTCCACGCGCAGGCCGTCGATGTGGAACTCCTCGCACCAGTACACGGCGTTGGCCACCAGGAAGTTGCGCACCTCCGGGCGGCCGTAGTCGAACTCCAGCGTGCCCCAGTCGGGGTGCGCGGCCCGCAGCGGGTCCGGGTGCTCGTACAGCGGCCGCCCGTCGAACTCGGCCAGCGCCCAGTCGTCGCGCGGGAAGTGCGCCGGCACCCAGTCCATGAGGACGCCGATGCCCGCCGCGTGCAGCGCGTCCACCAGGTGCTTGAAGTCGTCGGGGGTGCCCAGCCGGGCGGTGGGGGCGTAGAACCCGGTGATCTGATAACCCCACGAGCCGCCGAAGGGGTGCTCGGCGATCGGCATCAGCTCCACGTGCGTGAAGCCGAGGTCCTTGACGTAGGCGGGCAGCTGCTCCGCCAGCTGCCGGTACGTGAGCCCCGGCCGCCAGGAGGGCAGGTGCACTTCGTAGACCGAGAAGGGGTGCTCGTGGACGGGCCGGCCCGCGCGCGCCGCCATCCACTCCTCGTCCTGCCAGGCGTGGTGCGAGACGTGCACGACGGACGCGTTCGCCGGAGGGGCCTCCGTGCGCCGCGCCATCGGATCCGCGCGCATCGTGCGGGAGCCGTCCGGGCGCGCGATCTCGAACTTGTACAGGGCTCCCTCGCCGATGCCCGGCAGGAACAGCTCCCACACCCCGGAGGCGCCCAGCGAGCGCATCGGGTGCCCCGTGCCGTCCCAGTAGTTGAAGTCCCCGACGACGCGCACGCCCCGGGCGTTCGGCGCCCACACCGTGAAGCGGGTGCCCGCCACCCCCTCGTGCTCCATCGGCTGCGCCCCCAGGGCCCGCCACAGCTGCTCGTGCCGGCCCTCCCGGATGAGGTGCAGGTCCAGGTCGCCGAGCGCGGGCAGGAAACGGTACGGGTCCTGCAGCTCCAGCTCGGCGTCCTCGTAGCGCACCAGCAGGCGGTAGTCGGGGAGCTCGCTGAGCGGCAGCACCGCCGCGAAGAAGCCGTCCCCCTCGTCGTACAGCTCCGCCCGCAGGCCCTTCGCGACGACCGCCACGGAGCGTGCGAAGGGGCGCAGGGCGCGGAAGGCCACGCCGCCGGGCACCGGGTGCGCCCCCAGCAGGCCGTGCGGGTCGTGGTGCGCGCCGGCCAGCAGCCGCTCCCGGTCCTGCGCGGCCAGCGGCTCGGCGGCCCGCGCCCCCCGCGGGCCGGGGGCGCGCCGCGCGCCCCGTGCCGCCGGCGGCTCCGGTGCCGCCGGTCCGGGTGCGGGCGGCGGCCCCGTCTCCCGCCCCGGCAGGAACGTGGCCGGGATCCCCGGCTCGCGGGACGGGCGGCGGGACGGCGGTCGAGCGGTCACGGTGCGGTCCTCCCAAGGATCTCCCGGCCGGTGCCGGCGGGAGCGGAATCGGTGATACGGGTGCTCGGAGACGGGCTCCCGGCCCGGCGTGCGCGGCCGGGCCGGTTCCCGGTTCCCGGGCGCGGGCTCACGGCGCCCTGTCCCCCTCCGCCCCGGCCGTGGCCGCCGGCTCCGCCGCCCCGGCCAGCCGGCGGATCGCGGCCATGGGGACCACCAGCCAGTCCGGCCGGTGCCGGGCCTCGTACAGGACCTCGTAGACGGCCTTGTCCGTCTCGTGGGCGCGCAGCATCTGCGGCTCCTCGCGCGGGTCGCCGTGCACCGCGCCGTAGCCCTCGCAGAACGCGGCGCGGGCGCGCTCCGACCAGCCCGTGCCGCCCGCCCGGCCGACCGCCGCCGCGTAGTCGAAGGAGCGCAGCATCCCGGCGACGTCGCGGGCGGTCGGCCGGGCGGGCGGCCC
>NZ_JBPQTW010000090.1:0-25985 GCF_051386535.1 Streptomyces sp. URMC 127 | reverse complement strand
TGCCGGGACGGGGCGGCGGGGCGGGTGGGACGGGTTCTTCCGGAGCGGGGTCGTCTGCCACGCCGCCAGTGTGGCCCACCGGCGGAACCGGAAGGGCCGCATCGCGCGGCGGCGGCCCGGTGTGTCAGCGCCTGTCGTCGGGGATCTCCATCGCCCGGCACACCGCGCGCCACACGTCCTTGGCGTTCCAGCCGGCGTCCAGCGCCTCGTGCACCGTCCTCCCGCCCAGCTCGGACATCACGTGGTCGCGCGCGAAGGAGTCGGCGTACGCCGCGCCGAAATGATTCGCCATCCGCTGCCAGAAAACCGTCAACCGCATGCGCCCAGTATCCCGCCCCTGAGGGTGCAGCCCGCCATGAGCCGCTGACCCGGGCCGCATTTCCGGCCTACGGTCGGTGCATGGCCCGATCCGGAACATCCCCCGCAGTCCGTGCCGAACAGTTCATCTGGCTCACCGCCCGCGTCCTGGAGCAGCGGAGATTCGCCTTTCACTTCCTGGACGGCGGCCCCGACGCCGTGGAAGCGGCCCTGGCGGCCTATCTCGGCGACGACGGCGGGTACGGCTTCGCCCTGGAGCCGGATCTGCGCGGCCCCGTGAGCCAGCCGCTGCACACCGCCCACGCGCTGCGCGTCCTCGACGAGATCGGCCGCTGCGGCGACCGGCGCATGGAGCGCGTCTGCCGCTACCTGACGTCCGTCTCCACCCCCGACGGCGCCCTGCCCGCGCTCCACCCCTCGCTGCGCGGCTACCCGGCGGCCCCGTGGATCCCGCTGGTGGACGACCCGCCGAGCGACCTCCTGGCCACCGGCCCCGTGGTCGGCCTGCTGCACCGCAACGAGGTGTGGCACGCATGGCTGTTCCGGGCCACGGACTTCTGCTGGGCCGCCGTGGAGGCCCTCGGCAACGGCGCGAGAACTCACCCGTACGAGGTGGCCGCGGCGGTCGCCTTCCTGGACGGGGCCCCGGACCGGCGGCGGGCGCAGGCGGCGGCCGAACGGCTCGGCAGGGTCGTCCGGGAGCAGCGGCTGGCGGTCCTGGACCCCGCGCGGGCGGCCGACTACCCCCTCCCGGAGGGCTACGCGCCGGGCGAGCACCACTACCCCCACGACTTCGCGCCCACCCCGCAGTCGTCGGCCCGCTCCTGGTTCACCGACGCCGAGCTGGAGCGGTCGCTGGACTTCCTGGCCGCCTCGCAGCAGGAGGACGGCGGCTGGCCCGTCCGCTGGCACGAGTGGGCGCCCGGCACCCGTCTGGAGGGCCGGCCGATGGTGACCCTCAATGCCCTGCTGACCCTGCGCGCGTACGACCGCGCCGTCTGACGTCCGCCCCGTGCGGGCCCGTCCACCGGGCTGACCTGCGGGTCCGGTGCATTGTCAGTGGTGCGGTGCACGATGGGTGGCATGGCGGACGAGACGGCGACCGATGCGGCGGCGGATGCGGGCGGGGCGCTCACCGGGTTCTCCCCGGCGACCCGCGCCTGGTTCACGGGGGCCTTCAGCGCGCCCACGGCGGCACAGGCCGGGGCCTGGCGCGCGATCGGCGCGGGGTCGGACGTCCTCGTGGTCGCTCCGACGGGGTCCGGCAAGACCCTCGCCGCCTTCCTCGCCTCGCTGGACCGGCTGGCGAGCACACCGCCGCCCGCCGAGACCAAAAAGCGCTGCCGGGTGCTCTACGTGTCCCCGCTCAAGGCCCTCGCGGTGGACGTGGAGCGCAACCTCCGCAGCCCGCTGACCGGCATCCGGCAGGCGGCCGTCCGCCTGGGGCTGCCCGAGCCGGAGGTGCGCGTCGGGATCCGCTCCGGCGACACCCCGCCGGCCGAGCGCCGGGCGCTCGTCAACCGCCCGCCGGACATCCTGATCACGACGCCCGAGTCGCTGTTCCTGATGCTGACGTCCGCCGCGAGGGACGCACTGGCGGGCGTGGAGACGGTCATCCTCGACGAGGTGCACGCCGTCGCCGGCACCAAGCGCGGCGCGCACCTCGCGCTGTCCCTGGAGCGGCTCGACGCCCTGCTGCCCCGCCCCGCGCGGCGCATCGGCCTGTCCGCGACGGTCCGGCCGGTGGACGAGGTCGCCCGCTACCTCTCGCCGCAGCGGCGGGTCGAGATCGTCCAGCCGCCGTCCGGCAAGGAGTTCGACCTGTCGGTCGTCGTCCCCGTGGAGGACCTGGGCGAGCTGGGCGCCTCCCCCGTGCAGGACGGCGGGGAGGGCAAGGACCGGCCGTCGATCTGGCCCCACGTGGAGGAGCGCATCGCCGATCTCGTCCAGGCGCACCGCTCCACCATCGTCTTCGCCAACTCCCGCCGCCTGGCCGAGCGGCTGTGCAACCGGCTCAACGAGATCGCCTACGAGCGCGCCACCGGCGAGCCCCTGCCCGAGCACCACTCCCCCGCCCAGCTGATGGCCGAGTCCGGTGCGGCCCGGGGCGCGCCGCCGGTGCTCGCCCGCGCGCACCACGGCTCGGTCTCCAAGGAGCAGCGCGCCCTGGTCGAGGAGGACCTCAAGGCGGGCCGCCTGCCCGCCGTCGTCGCCACGTCCAGCCTGGAGCTGGGCATCGACATGGGCGCGGTGGACCTCGTCGTCCAGGTCGAGTCGCCGCCGTCGGTCGCCTCCGGGCTGCAGCGCGTGGGCCGCGCGGGCCACCAGGTCGGCGCCGTGTCCACCGGCGTCGTCTTCCCCAAGTACCGGGGGGACCTGGTGCAGGCGGCCGTCGTGACCGAGCGGATGCGGTCGGGGTCCATCGAGTCGCTGCGCGTGCCCGCCAATCCGCTGGACGTCCTGGCGCAGCAGATCGTCGCCATGGTCTCCGTCGACCCGTGGGACGTCGACGAGCTGCTGGCCCTGGTGCGGCGGGCCGCCCCGTTCGCCTCGCTGCCCGAGTCGGCCTACACCGCGGTGCTCGACATGCTCGCCGGGCGGTATCCCTCCGACGCCTTCGCGGAGCTGCGGCCGCGCCTGGTGTGGGACCGCGTCGGCGGCACGGTCACGGGCCGCCCGGGCGCGCAGCGGCTGGCCGTCACCTCCGGCGGCACGATCCCCGACCGCGGCCTGTTCGGCGTCTTCCTGGCCGGTGCCGACTCCAAGGACGGCGCCAAGGGCGGACGCCGGGTCGGCGAGCTGGACGAGGAGATGGTCTACGAGTCGCGTGTGGGCGACGTCTTCACGCTGGGCACCACCTCGTGGCGGATCGAGGACATCACGCGCGACAGGGTCCTGGTCACCCCCGCGCCGGGCGTCCCGGGGCGGCTGCCCTTCTGGAAGGGCGACCAGCTGGGGCGCCCGCTCGAACTGGGCCGGGCGCTGGGCGCCTTCCTGCGCGAGGTGGGCTCCGCCGCGCCGGAGGCCGCCCGTGAGCGGCTGACGGCCGCGGGGCTCGACACCTGGGCCGCGGACAACGTCCTTGCCTACCTGCGCGAGCAGCGCGAGGCCTGCGGGCACGTCCCGGACGACCGGACCATCGTCGTGGAGCGCTTCCGCGACGAGCTGGGCGACTGGCGCGTCGTGGTTCACTCGCCCTTCGGCGCGCAGGTGCACGCCCCCTGGGCGCTCGCCCTGGGCGCCCGGCTCGCCGAGCGGTACGGGATGGACGCCCAGGTGATGCACGCCGACGACGGCATCGTCCTGCGGCTGCCCGACGCGGATCTCATGGGCCTCGACCTGCTCGATGCCGACCCCGCGAGCGGGGGCACGGAGTACGACGGCGAGCAGTCGCCCGTCGGTGCCGCGGACGTCACGTTCGACAAGGGCGAGGTCGACCAGATCGTCACCGACCAGGTGGGCGGCTCCGCCCTGTTCGCCTCGCGCTTCCGCGAGTGCGCCGCCCGCGCCCTGCTGCTGCCCCGCCGCAACCCCGGCAAGCGCACCCCGCTGTGGCAGCAGCGCCAGCGCGCCGCCCAGCTGCTGCAGGTGGCGAGCGAGTTCGGCTCGTTCCCGGTCATCCTGGAGGCCGTGCGCGAGTGCCTCCAGGACGTCTTCGACGTCCCCGGCCTCACCGAGCTCATGGGAGACATCGAGGCCCGCCGCGTCCGCCTGGTGGAGGTGACCACCCCGGAGCCCTCGCCCTTCGCCCGCTCGCTGCTCTTCGGCTACGTCGCCCAGTTCCTGTACGAGGGCGACTCGCCGCTCGCGGAGCGCCGCGCCGCCGCCCTGTCGCTGGACTCGCGGCTGCTGTCCGAGCTCCTGGGCCGGGCCGAGCTGCGCGAGCTCCTCGACGCGGAGGTCCTGGCCGGCCTGGAGCGCGAGCTGCAGTGGCTCACCGACGACCGGCGCGCCAAGGACCCGGAGAGCGTCGCCGACCTGCTGCGCCTCCTCGGCCCGCTGACCGACGCCGGGCTGGCCGCACGGGGCGCCGAGCCGGGCTGGGTGCGGGAGCTGGCCGAGGCCCGCCGCGCCATCCGCGTGCGGATCGCCGGCGAGGAGCACTGGGCCGCCGTGGAGGACGCGGGCCGGCTGCGCGACGCCCTCGGCACGGCGCTCCCCGTGGGCGTCCCCGAAGCCTTCACGGAGCCCGTCAAGGACCCGCTGGGCGACCTCCTGGCCCGGTTCGCCCGCACCCACGGCCCCTTCACCTCGGCCGAGGCCGCGGCACGCTTCGGCCTCGGCACCGCCGTCACCGACGGCGCGCTCCACCGCCTCATGGCCGCCGGCCGCGTCGTCCAGGGAGAGTTCCACCCCTCCGGGATCGGCCAGGAGTGGTGCGACGCCGCCGTCCTGCGCAGGCTCCGCCGCCGCTCCCTCGCCGCGCTGCGGCACGAGCTGGAGCCCGTCCCGCCCACCGCCCTGGCGGCCTTCCTGCCTCAGTGGCAGCACGTCGGCACGCACAGCCTGCGCGGCGCCGACGGACTGCTGCGCGCCGTCGAGCAGCTGCAGGGCGCGCCCGTCCCGGCGTCCGCCCTGGAGAAGCTGGTGCTGCCCGGCCGCGTACGGGACTTCAGCCCGGCGATGCTCGACGAGCTCACCGCGGCGGGCGAGGTCGTCTGGGCCGGCGCGGGCGCCCTCCCGGGCAAGGACGGCTGGGTCTCCCTGCTGCTCGCCGACGCGGCCCCGCTCCTGCTGCCCCCGCCCCACCCGCTGGAGCTCTCGCCGCTCCACCACGCGGTCCTCGACGCGCTCTCCGGCGGCTACGGCCTGTTCTTCCGTCAGATCGCCGAACGGGTCCGCGCCGCCGTCCCCGACGCCGCGGAGCCGCAGATCGCGGACGCCGTGTGGGACCTCGCCTGGTCCGGGCGGCTCACCAACGACACCCTCGCCCCGCTGCGCGCCCTCCTCGGCTCGGGCCGGACGGCGGGCTCGACGGCGCACCGCGCCAAGCGCGCGGTGCCGCGCGGCCGTTACGGCTCCTTCACGGCCCGCGGCGGCCTGCCCACCGCTCCGGCCGCCTCGCGCAGCGGTCCGCCCACGGTCGCGGGCCGCTGGTCCCTGCTGCCCGCGCGCGGGGCCGACCCCACGCACCGCGCCCACGCCCTGGCCCGCACGCTCCTCGACCGGCACGGCGTGGTCACCCGCGGAGCCGTGGCCGCCGAGGGCGTCGAAGGCGGCTTCTCGGCGGCGTACCGCGTGCTGTCCGTCTTCGAGGAGAGCGGCCAGGCGCGCCGCGGCTACGTGGTGGAGGGCCTCGGCGCCGCGCAGTTCGCCATGGACGGCGCGGTGGACCGGCTGCGGGCCGCGAGCACCGCCCGCGACCGCGCCGCCGGCGCCCCGGCCGAAGCGCCCGGGGCTCCCTGGGAGGCCCCGGCCCCGTCCTCCGGTGCCCGCCGCAGCCGGGCCGTCGTCCTCGCCGCCGCCGACCCCGCCAACGCCTACGGCGCGGCCCTGCCCTGGCCGGAGCCGCCCGCCGGGGCGGCCCACAAGCCGGGCCGCAAGGCGGGCTCCCTGGTCGTCCTCCTCGACGGCGCCCTCGCGCTCTACATGGAGCGCGGCGGCAAGACCCTGCTCGCCTGGCCCCAGCAGGAGGGGGCCGCGACCGCGGAGGCGGACGACGCGGGCCTGCGCGAAGCCGCCGAAGCCCTGGCCGGGGCCGCCCGGGCGGGCGCGCTCGGCACCGTCACGGTCGAGCGCGTCAACGGCGCCTCCGCCCTGTCCTCCCCGCTGGGGCCGCTGCTGGAGGCGGCGGGCTTCCACGCCACGCCCAAGGGCCTGCGGCTGCGCGCGCCCTGACCCGAGCGGAGGAGCACATGCCCGAGGGAGACACCGTCTGGCGCACCGCGCGCGAGCTCGACCGCGCCCTGACCGGCAGCCCGCTCGTCCGCTCCGACCTGCGCGTCCCCTCGCTCGCCACCGTGGACCTCACCGGCCGCCGAGTGACCGGCGTCCTCCCCCGCGGCAAGCACCTGCTCACCCGCGTCGAGGGCGGCCTCACGCTCCACTCGCACCTGCGCATGGACGGCGCCTGGCGCGTCTACGCCACCGGTGAGCGCTGGCGCGGCGGCCCCGGCCACCAGATCCGCGCCGTGCTGGCCACGGCCGACCGCACGGCCGTCGGGTACCGCCTCCCCGTCCTGGAGCTGCTGCGCACCGCGGACGAGCACACCGTGGTCGGCCACCTCGGCCCGGACCTCCTGGGCCCCGGATGGGACGCACAGGAGGCGCTGCGCCGGCTGCTCTCCGAGCCCGGCCGCCCCGTCGGCGAGGCCCTGCTCGACCAGCGCAACCTCGCCGGCATCGGCAATGTCTACAAGTCGGAGCTCTGCTTCATGCTCCGGCTCTCGCCCTGGCTCCCGGTCCGCGACGTGCCGGCGCCCGAGCGCCTGCCGGCCCTCGCCAGGAAGCTCCTGGAGGCCAACAGCACGCGCGCCGCCCGCATCACCACGGGCGACCCCCGCCACGACCACCGCCTGTGGGTGTACGGGCGCGCGGGCCGCCCCTGCCGCCGCTGCGGGACGCCGCTGCGCACGGCGGAGCAGGGCGACCCCGGCCAGGAGCGCGTCACGTACTGGTGCCCGGCCTGTCAGCCGGGCCCCGGCCCGGTGGCGGGGGCTCCGGGCGGCCCGCACGAATGAGCCGAACGAGTGAAGCCGCCTGCCGCCGCAGACGACCACCCCAAGTCTCCCCGGCTGAGCGCCGCCGCCAGGGGGCGCAGTGCACGGGCAGCAGGCTCAGCCCCCACCCTCCCGCGAGGACGAGCCCGTCGACGGTCGCGGGCCGCCCCGGATGCGCGAGCAGGCGCAGCAGCGCCCACCACCACAGACCGCCGGCAACGAGCGCTGTCATCCGCCCGAGCAAGGCGTACGGCCGGCGGCAGCACCGGACTCCACGCCGGACCATGGCTGCCTCCTTCGGCCGACGCTAGACCGGCTCCCCCGGCCGGTGGGAGAGCGCACCGCACACCGGCCGCAGCGCCCAGCGGCCCCGTACGCGCCCTGCAGCGTCCGCGCTCACGCCACTCCGCGCTCACGCCGCCGGGCCTTCGCCCCGCAGCCGCGCCAGTTCCTGCTCCAGCTCCGTGATCCTGCGGTCGCGCTGGTGCAGATCGGTGATCAGCCGCTGCTCCCCTTCGTGAGTGCCCTCCTGGTACACCCTGCGGACGAAGGCGCCGGCCGTCGTCTGGTCGAGCTCCGTGAGCACCATCAGCTCGTTCGTGAAGCGGATCACCGGGTGCTCGTCCATGCCCCCAGGAGAGCGCGACGCGGGCACGGCCGCCACCGGAGGCGCCCCGTGCGGGAGCACCCGCGGGCCCTCAGGCGTTCTCCGCCTGGAACATCCAGTGGTGCTTCTCGAGGTCGCCGGTCAGGCCGATCAGGAGGTCCTGGGTGACCGGGTCCGGCTCCTCGGTGGCGCGGATGCGCTCCCGCATCCGGGTGATCACCGCGCCGAGCGCGGAGACGAGGGTCTGCACGGCCTCGGTGTCCCTGCACCAGCCGCCGCCGACCGGGTCGATGCCGCTGGTCTTCGCGACGGTCTCGGCGCGGCCGTCCGGCGCGATGCCGAGGGCGGAGGCGCGCTCGGCGACGGTGTCGGCGTGCGCGCGGGCGCTCGCCACGACCTCGTCCAGCTGGAGGTGGACGGAGCGGAAGCGCGGACCGACGACCGTCCAGTGCACCTGCTTGGCCACCAGCGAGAGGTCCACCAGGTCGACCAGGGCGCCCTGGAGGGCGTCCCCGACGGTCTTGCGGTCGTGCTCGGGCAGCGAGCTCTTGACGACAGACATCCAGAATCTCCCCATCTCAACGGGTTAGCCCGTTTGTTCCGTGTTGTTCGTCTTTTTATCCGCCTTCCCCATGAGCCGCCATCGCACACCACCGCAAAACGGACAGCTTCCAGAAGCGCCCCGGAAGCACCCCGAAATCTCTCCGGAAACATGAAGTCCCGGCCGGAGAACCGGCCGGGACTTCATGGATAACGCTGATACCGCTGATAACGCCTGTCAGGCCGCGACCACGTCCACGGCCTCGGCGGGAGCCTTGATCGTCACACGCTCCCCCGGCACGCCCGTCACGGACACCGCATTGAACATCGGCCGCATCGGCGCGGGTACCGGCTCGCTCGCCGCTGCCGACTGCGCCAGCTCGGCGAGCGACAATTCATCGCTGACCTCGCGCATGACCTCGGACATCCGTACGTCCAGAGCGTCGCAGATTGCGGAGAGAAGCTCGGAGGACGCCTCTTTCTGCCCCCGCTCGACCTCGGAGAGATAGCCGAGCGAGACCCGGGCGGATGAGGAGACCTCGCGCAGAGTGCGGCCCTGGCGCTGGCGCTGCCGACGCAGCACGTCACCCAGCAGGCGACGGAGCAGAATCATCGGTGGCTCCCTCCTTGGACCGCGAATCCGGATCCTTCACGCCCCACCGTACCGCCTCGGGCTCCGGCCGTGCGGGGAGCTATGTCGTGTTCACTCAGGGCTGCAAACATCCATTCCCCCCGTTGTGTTCCGTATCCTTTGCGCCCACGTTTTCCGTCAGTTCGTTCAGCAGCAGTTCCAGCACCGCCCGGACGCTTTCCGACCGGATCCGGGAGCGGTCCCCGTCCAGCGACAGCTCCCGCACCCGTCTGCGGCCGTCCGGCCCCGCGGCGGCCACGAAGACCGTCCCCACGGGCTTGCCGTCCTGGGGCTCGGGGCCGGCCACGCCGGTCGTCGCGAGCCCCCAGTCGGCGCCCAGCAGCTTCCGCACGCCGCGGGCCATCTCCAGGGCGACGTCGCCGTCGACGGCGCCGCGCGCGCCGAGCAGCTCCTCGTCCACGCCCAGCACCGCGGCCTTGACCTCCGTGGCGTACGCGGTGACCGAACCGCGCACCGAGCGGGAGGCGCCCGGCGCCGCCGTCAGCTCGGCCGCGACCAGGCCCCCGGTGAGCGACTCGGCGGCGGCCACGGTCTCACCGCGCGCCACCAGGGCGGCCAGGGCCGCCGACGCGCACGCCTCGCTCGCCGCACTCATCGGCCCGCGGCCCCCGCAGCCCGTCCGGCCCGCCGCAGGACGATGGCCTGCCGTACGTAGTCCAGGCCGGTGGCCACCGTCAGCACCACCGCCACGGCCATCACCCAGAAGCGGATGGTGGCCAGCGGGCCGGTCAGCGCGAGGATGTACATGCCCACGGCCACCCCCTGGGCGAGGGTCTTCATCTTGCCGCCGCGGCTGGCCGGGATGACGCCGTGCTTGATCACCCAGAACCGCATCAGCGTGATGCCGATCTCGCGGAAGAGGATCACACCGGTGACCCACCACTTCAGGTCGCCCAGCGCGGACAGGCAGATCAGCGCCGCCCCCATGGTCGCCTTGTCGGCGATCGGGTCGGCGATCTTGCCGAAGTCCGTGACCAGGTCGTACTTCCGGGCGAGGTGGCCGTCGAAGAGGTCCGTGATCATGGCGATGGCGAACGCGGCCCAGGCGAAGGAGCGCCAGGCCGGGTCGTACCCGCCGTTGTGGAGCATCAGCAGGACGAACCCGGGCACGAGCAGCAGCCGCACCATGGTGAGGATGTTGGCGATGTTCCACAGCCCGGCCGGCCGTGCGGCTGCCGCCGGGGCATGGCCTCCGGTGGCGGAGGCCGGGACTCCGGTCATCTGCCCGCCTCCTCGGTACACCCTCCGTCGCCGAGCGGCTCGGCGACGAGGTCGACGCCCTCGCTCGCCACGACCCGGGCCGTGACCATGCGGCCGGGCACGAGCTCCGGGCGGATGCCGAGCAGGACCTGCCCGTCGGTCTCGGGCGCCTGGTGCGCGGCCCGGCCGACGACGCCGTCCTCCTCGTCCACGCGGTCGACCATCACCTCAATGGTCTCTCCGATCCGCTCCTCGGCGCGCTGCGCGGTCAGCTCCTCGGCGAGCCGGGAGATGTGCGCGAGGCGCTCGGCGACGGTCTCGGGGTCGAGCTTGTTCTCGTACGTGGCCGCTTCCGTGCCGTCCTCGTCGGAGTAGCCGAAGACGCCGATGGCGTCCAGGCGCGCCCCGGTCAGGAAACGTTCCAGCTCAGCGACGTCGTCCTCGGTCTCGCCGGGGAAGCCGACGATGAAGTTGGAGCGGGCGCCGGCCTGCGGGGCCTTGGAGCGGATCGTCTCCAGCAGCTCCAGGAAGCGGTCGGTGTCGCCGAAGCGGCGCATGGCGCGCAGCACGCCGGGGGCGGAGTGCTGGAAGGACAGGTCGAAGTAGGGCGCGACCTTCTCGGTGGAGGTCAGCACGTCGATCAGGCCCGGGCGCATCTCCGCCGGCTGCAGGTAGCTGACCCGGATGCGCTCCAGGCCGTCGACGGCCGCAAGCTCGGGCAGCAGCGTCTCCAGCAGGCGGATGTCGCCGAGGTCCTTGCCGTAGGAGGTGTTGTTCTCCGAGACCAGCATGATCTCCTTGACGCCCTGCTCCGCGAGCCAGCGCGTCTCGCCGAGCACGTCGGAGGGGCGGCGGGAGATGAAGGAGCCGCGGAAGGACGGGATGGCGCAGAAGGAGCAGCGCCGGTCGCAGCCCGAGGCGAGCTTCACCGACGCGACGGGGCTGGACTCCAGCCGGCGGCGCAGCGGCGCGCGCGGCCCGGAGGCCGGCGCCACGCCCTCGGGAAGGTCGGCGGGCGCGCTGTCCTTGGCGTCCTGGGCTTCCTGGGCGTGGCCGGGCAGGGCCACGGCGGCGGCCTGCCGCTCCGCGGGGCTGATCGGCAGCAGCTTGCGCCGGTCGCGCGGGGTGTGGGGGGCGTGGACGCCGCCGGAGAGGATGGTCTGGAGCCGGTCGGAGATGTCGGCGTAGTCGTCGAAGCCGAGCACGCCGTCGGCCTCGGGCAGCGCCTCGGCGAGCTCCTTGCCGTACCGCTCGGCCATGCAGCCGACGGCGACCACGGCCTGGGTGCGGCCGTGGTCCTTGAGGTCGTTGGCCTCCAGCAGGGCGTCGACGGAGTCCTTCTTGGCGGCCTCGACGAAGCCGCAGGTGTTGACGACGGCCACGTCGGCGTCGGCGGCGTCCTCCACGAGGTCCCAGCCATCCGCCGCCAAGCGGCCTGCAAGCTCCTCCGAGTCCACCTCGTTACGGGCGCAGCCAAGTGTGACAAGAGCGACGGTACGGCGTTCGGGCATAGGGCTCAGCCTACTTTGTCCCGGGGCCGCATCCGCTGCCGAGTGTCCCGGCGGGGCCGGGACGGCACGAGAGAACGATCACCCGGAGAGCTGCCCTCCGCTTGTCCGCGCCCGGCCTCCGTCGCAGGTCAGCCGCAGGTCAGCCCGCCACGGGGTCGCCCTTGGTGTAGCTGAGCCGCTGGACCTGGCCGTTGTCGCCGACGTTCTTGACCTCCTTGCCGTTCACGAACAGCCGAACCGCGCCCGCGTTGCCGAGGACGAGATCGATGCGGGTGGGGTCGGTGAAGGTCTTGGCCTCGCCCTGCCTGAGGACGCCCTCCTCCAGCAGCCGGCCGTTGTGGTCCTTGGCGGACATCCAGGTCTGGCCGTTCTCGGCGGCGAGCTTGACCGTGACCTTGTTGGCCGGGGCGCCGGCGATGGCGCCGCCGCCGGGCTCCCGCTTGGGGTCGGCCGGCTTGCCGGACGGCGGCTTCTTGCTCGGCGAGGCGGGCGGCTTGGCCGAGGGCGAGTCCGCCGCGACGGAGCCGCCCGTGCTCTGGGTGCCGCCGTTGAAGAGGGTGAAGCCGACGAAGCCGACGACGGCCACGATCGCCGCGACCATCGCCGCGGTCCAGTTGGGCCGGCGGGGCTCGGGGCGGATGCGCTCGGCGTCGAAGAGGGGCGCCGCGGGGGTCGGCGCGGGGCGCCCGCCGCGCTCGGCGTCGTAGCGCGCGATCAGCTCGGCCGGGTCGAGGCCCACGGTGACCGCGAGGGTGCGGATGTGCCCACGTGCGTAGACGTCGCCGCCGCAGCGGGAGAAGTCGTCCTGCTCGATGGCGTGCAGGATCGGGATGCGTACTCGGGTGGTGGAACTGACCTCGTCGACGGTCAGTCCGGCGCTGATACGGGCCTGCTGGAGGGTCCGGCCGATCGACGGCCGGTCTTCTGCTTCTGCGTCTGCGGAGGAGTTGCCGATGGACACGTGGGCGCCTTTCGAGCGTGTAGCCACCTGCTGGGAGTTCAGTCTAGGGGGGATACGAAAGCCGCGGGCAAGCGGGAAGCCGGACTTTGTACGCCATCAGATGACTCTGCGGCGCCGGCGGTGGGACATCGCACCGCCCCCCTTTCTCAACTCGACACGCCGCCGGGAGAAACGGTGGGGCAGGGATCTTCGGCGCCGTCAGGAACCGCCGTCCCCGCGGATCACCGCGAGCACGGCGTCGAGCTCATCGGGCTTGACGAGGACGTCGCGGGCCTTGGAGCCCTCGCTCGGGCCCACGATGCCCCGCGACTCCATCAGGTCCATGAGTCTGCCCGCCTTGGCGAAGCCCACACGCAATTTGCGCTGCAGCATCGAGGTCGACCCGAACTGCGTGGAGACGACCAGCTCCGCCGCCTGGCACAGCAGGTCCAGATCGTCGCCGATCTCCTCGTCGATCTCCTTCTTCTTCGCCGTCCCCACGGTGACGTCGTCCCGGAAGACGGGCGCCATCTGGTCCTTGCAGTGCTTGACTACGGCCGCGACCTCGGCCTCCGTGACGAAGGCGCCCTGCATGCGGACCGGCTTGCCCGCGCCCATGGGCAGGAACAGGCCGTCGCCCTTGCCGATCAGCTTCTCGGCGCCCGGCTGGTCGAGGATGACGCGGCTGTCGGCGAGCGAGGAGGTGGCGAAGGCGAGCCGGGAGGGCACGTTCGCCTTGATCAGGCCGGTGACCACGTCGACGGACGGGCGCTGGGTGGCCAGCACGAGGTGGATGCCGGCGGCGCGCGCGAGCTGGGTGATGCGCACGATCGAGTCCTCGACGTCGCGCGGGGCGACCATCATCAGGTCCGCCAGCTCGTCGACGATGACCAGCAGATAGGGGTACGGCGAGAGCTCGCGCCCGCTGCCCTCCGGAGGAGTGACCTTGCCCGCCCGCACGGCCGCGTTGAAGTCGTCGATGTGCCGGAAGCCGAAGGCCGCCAGGTCGTCGTAGCGCAGGTCCATCTCGCGGACGACCCACTGCAGGGCCTCGGCCGCGCGCTTGGGGTTGGTGATGATCGGGGTGATCAGGTGCGGGATGCCCTCGTAGGCGGTGAGCTCCACGCGCTTGGGGTCGACGAGCACCATGCGGACGTCGTCGGGCGTCGCCCGCACCATCAGCGAGGTGATGAGGCAGTTGATGCACGAGGACTTGCCGGAGCCGGTGGCGCCCGCGACGAGGATGTGCGGCATCTTCGTCAGATTGGCCATCACGTAGCCGCCCTCGACGTCCTTGCCGAGCGCGACGAGCATCGGGTGGTCGTCGCCCGCGGCGTCCGCGAGGCGCAGCACGTCCCCGAGGTTGACCATCTCCCGGTCGGTGTTGGGGATCTCGATGCCCACGGCGGACTTGCCGGGGATCGGGGAGATGATGCGCACGTCCGGGCTGGCGACGGCGTAGGCGATGTTCTTGGCGAGGGCGGTGATGCGCTCGACCTTGACGGCCGGGCCCAGCTCCACCTCGTAGCGCGTGACCGTCGGGCCGCGGGTGAAGCCGGTGACGGCGGCGTCGACCTTGAACTCCGAGAAGACGTTGGTCAGCGCGGCCACTATGGCGTCGTTCGCGGCGCTGCGCGCCTTGCCCGGCCCGCCCCGCTCCAGCAGGTCGAGCGTGGGCAGGGCGTAGGTGATGTCGCCGGAGAGCTGGAGCTGCTCGGCGCGCGCGGGCAGGCCGGAGCCCGCCTCGGGCGCGGGCGCGGGCTTGGTGAGGTCCGGCACGCCCTTGGTCAGGTCGGGGACGCCCTGCGTACGGCCGGCACCGGCGCCCTCGCCGCGCTCCGCCGCGCCGGCCCCCTTGCCGCGGCCCCGGGCGCCCGGCTGCGCGGGCTCCTGCCCGATGCCGCTGCTGAGCCCGGCGACGAGCGGGGTGGGCGGCACGCCGTGCAGCACGGCCCCGTCGAGCGCGGCGGCGGCCGCGGCCGCCATGTCGACCGCGTCGGGCTCGCGGCCGGACGGGGGCTCCACGGGCCCGGGCTGCCGCCGCGGCTTGCGCCGCTTGCTGAGCGCCTCCTCCTCCGCCTGCTCCGGGTCGAGGGCCTCCCCGGCCCGTCGCGTCGCAGCGCGGCGGGGGCGCGCGGGAGGCGCCTCGCGCCAGTCGTCGGCGTAGTCCGCTCCGTAGCCGCCGGCGTCCTCCGCCTCGTACTCGCCGGGGAGGGGCTCGACGATCCCGAGGCGTATGCCGAGCTGCCGCAGCCGCCGCGGGATGGCGTTGACCGGGGTGGCGGTGACGACCAGCAGCCCGAAGACGGTGAGCAGCACCAGCAGCGGCACGGCGAGGACCTCGCCGACCGTGAAGACCAGGGGCTTGGACGCGGCCCAGCCGATCAGCCCGCCCGCGTCCTGCAGGGCCTGCGAGCCGTCGCCGCGCCCCGGGGAGCCGCAGGCCACGTGGACCTGCCCGAGAATGCCGACGACCAGCGCGGACAGGCCGATGACGATCCGTCCGTTGGCCTCGGGCCGCTCGGGGTGGCGGAAGAGCCGGATCGCGATGATGCCCAGCAGTATGGGCACGACGAGGTCGAGCCGGCCGAACGCGCCGGTGACGAGCATGGTCACCAGATCGCCGACCGGGCCCTCCAGGCTCGACCAGGTGCCCGCGGCCACGATCAGGGCGAGGGCCAGCAGGAGCAGCGCCTGGCCGTCCTTGCGGTGGGCCGGGTCGAGGCCGCGCGCGCCGCGGCCGACGCCGCGGAAGAGCGCGCCCACGCCGTGCGCCACGCCCCGCCCCACGCGGCGGATGCCGCCGGCGGGAGCGGGAGCCTTCTTGGCGGGCCGCTTGGCCGCGGCCTTCTTCGCGGGCGGCTTACGGGGCGGCGCCTTCTTGGCGGGCGCCCGGCCCGCGGGCCTGGGCTGGGACTTCTTGGCCGCGCTCCCCGAGCGCCCGGCACGCTGCTGCGAGGTGCCCGCCGCGCTCTGGGAACCCTTGCCGGACGTACGTGAGGCCATGGTGCCGAGATTACCGTTGCCGGGCGCGGTCGACACCCGCGCCCCGGCCTTCACCCGTTCGTGTAACGCCCGAGGGATAACAAGGGTGACGCGGCGTCAAAGGGGCGGCGCGGCGGCCGCCGGGGCTCAGCCGGAGGCGGGCAGCGGGCTCGCCCCGCTGCCGGCGCCGGGCTCCAGGGCGTCCAGCGCCCGCCGCAGCCCGGTGAGTTTGCGCTCCAGGTGGGCGGCGGTGGCGACCGCGGCGGCATCGGCGGACTCGTCCAGCTGCTTGGTGAGCGCCTCGGCCTGCTCCTCGACGGCGGCGAGCCGCGCGGACAGCTCGGCGAGCAGCCCCGCGGGCTCCTGCGCCGCCGCGCCCGCGCGCCCCGGCTGGCCGTTCTCCAGCTGCAGCCGCAACAGGGCCGCCTGCTCGCGCAGCTGGCAGTTCTTCATGTACAGCTCGACGAAGACCGAGACCTTCGCGCGCAGCACCCACGGGTCGAAGGGCTTGGAGATGTAATCCACCGCACCTGCTGCGTAGCCGCGGAAGGTGTGGTGCGGGCCGTGGTTGATGGCGGTCAGGAAGATGATGGGGATGTCCCGCGTGCGCTCCCGCCGCTTGATGTGCGCCGCGGTCTCGAACCCGTCCATGCCAGGCATCTGGACGTCCAGCAGGATCACCGCGAAATCGTCCGTCAGCAGCGCCTTGAGCGCTTCCTCCCCTGACGATGCCCGTACCAGTGTCTGATCGAGCGCCGAGAGGATCGCCTCCAGCGCCAGCAGATTTTCCGGCCGGTCATCGACCAGGAGGATCTTGGCCTTCTGCACCATGGCCCGTCCTCCTCGCCCCGGCAGTGCACCGGGCGCCGCCCCAGGGGACGACTCCCTTGCGCCGCCCGTCCTTGTGCCGGTCATGGTAGCCGCACCCCGCCGGTCGCCACACCCTGTCACCGCGATGTCACTGTGCACGTAGCAGAAACGTAGTGGGGGACCAGAAGGTTCCCCGGATCCGGGGTCCCCACACGTCCTTGCGCACACTCGGTCAGCAGCGGGCCGGGCGGCCGGCGCGGGCCGCCCGGCCCTTGGTCACTCGGCGCGCATCCATTGCTCCATCACCGTGAGCAGGTGGTCGGTGTCGACCGGTTTGGTGACGTAGTCGGACGCGCCGGCGTCGAGGCTCTTCTCCCGGTCGCCCTTCATCGCCTTGGCGGTCAGCGCGATGATCGGCAGGCCCGCGAACTGCGGCATCCTGCGGATGGCGGCCGTCGTGGCGTACCCGTCCATCTCCGGCATCATGATGTCCATCAGGACCACCACGACGTCGTCGTGCTGCTCCAGGACCTCGATCCCCTCGCGCCCGTTCTCCGCGTAGAGCACCGACAGACCGTGCTGCTCCAGGACGCTCGTGAGGGCGAACACATTGCGGATGTCGTCGTCGACGATCAGCACCTTCTCGCCGTGGAAGCCCCCGCCGAACCCGGAGCCGAAGCCCTTGGCCGTCGGTTGCTCTGCGTCACCGAAAGCCTCCGCTGGCCATGCCTCGGCGCCCTGCGGGGCCGCCGCGGGCCGGTCCGCCTGTGCGGCCGGAGCGGGCCACTGCGCGGCGGCCTGCGCGGCCCGCTGGCGCCGCAGGAGCAGCCCGGCCGCCCCGCGCGCGGCCGTCTCCGGGCCGGTGCCGGGCAGGCCCGCCTCGACCGCTGTGACGTCCTCCTGCCCGGCCGGCTGCTCGCCGCCCGGCTCCGGCCGGGTGCCCGGAGCGAGCTGCGGATACCCCTGGGGCGGCAGCTCACCGGCGTTGAGCGGGAGGTAGAGGGTGAAGGTGGAGCCGCGGCCGGGCTCGCTCGCGGCGTGGATCTCGCCGCCGAGCAGCCGGGCGATCTCCCGGCTGATCGACAGCCCCAGGCCCGTACCGCCGTACTTGCGGCTGGTCGTCCCGTCCGCCTGCTTGAACGCCTCGAAGATCACCCGCATCTTGCTGGCCGCGATGCCGATGCCGGTGTCGGTGACCGAGAAGGCGATCACCTCGCCGTCCGGGTCGCGCAGCGAACCGGCCTCCAGGAGCTGCTCGCGGATGGTGTCGGGGACGTCGCCCCCGGCGGGCCGGATGACCAGCTCCACCGCGCCGGTGTCGGTGAACTTGACCGCGTTCGACAGCAGGTTGCGCAGCACCTGCAGCAGCCGCTGCTCGTCGGTGTGGAGCGTGGCCGGCAGCTCGGGCGAGACCCGTACGGAGAAGTCCAGGCCCTTCTCCGCCGTCAGCGGCCGGAACGTGGCCTCCACGTAGTCGACGAGCTGGACGAGGGCGATACGGGTCGGGCTGACGTCCATCTTGCCCGCCTCGACCTTCGACAGGTCCAGGATGTCGTTGATCAGCTGCAGCAGGTCCGAGCCCGCCCCGTGGATGGTCTCGGCGAACTCCACCTGCTTCGGCGAGAGGTTGCCGTCGGCGTTGTCGGCGAGCAGCTTCGCCAGGATGAGCAGCGAGTTGAGCGGCGTGCGCAGCTCGTGCGACATGTTGGCCAGGAACTCGGACTTGTAGCGCATGGAGACCGCGAGCTGCTCGGCGCGCTCCTCCAGCACCTGCCGGGCCTCCTCGATCTCGGTGTTCTTCACCTCGATGTCCCGGTTCTGCCGGGCGAGGCGCTCGGACTTCTCCTCCAGCTCGGCGTTGGAGATCTCCAGCGCCTTCTGCCGGTTCTCCAGCTCGGCCGACCGCTCGCGCAGCTGCTCCGTCAGCTCCTGCGACTGCTTGAGCAGCATCTCCGTCTTGGTGTTGACGCTGATCGTGTTGACGCTGGTGCCGATCATCTCGGCGATCTGGTTGAGGAAGTCCTTCTGGATCTGGGCGAACGGCTGGAACGAGGCCAGCTCGATCACTCCGAGCACCTGGCCCTCGAAGAGCACCGGCAGCACGATGACGTGCGCCGGCGGCGCCTCGCCCAGCCCGGAGGCGATCTTCAGGTAGCCCGGCGGCACGTTCTCCACCAGGATGGTCCGCTTCTCCTTCGCAGCCGTGCCGATGAGCGTCTCGCCCGGCCGGAAGGAGGTGGGCATGGAGCCCATCGAGTAGCCGTACGAGCCGAGCATGCGCAGCTCGTACTCGTCCTCTTCGTGCTCACCGCCCTGCCCGCCCGGGGAGCCCGTCGGCATCGCCAGGAAGAACGCGCCGTGCTGGGCGGAGACCACCGGCGTCAGCTCGCTCATGATCAGCCCGGCGACGTCGTCCAGGTCCCGGCGGCCCTGCAGGAGGCCGGAGATGCGGGCGACGTTGCCCTTGAGCCAGTCCTGCTCCTTGTTGGCCAGGGTGGTCTCGCGGAGATTGGCGATCATCGTGTTGATGTTGTCCTGGAGCTCCAGGATCTCGCCGGCCGCGTCCACGTCGATCTTGAGGTTGAGGTCGCCGCGGGTCACCGCGGTGGCGACCTCGGCGATGGCCCGCACCTGACGGGTCAGGTTCCCGGCCATCTCGTTGACCGACTCGGTCAGGTCGCGCCAGGTGCCGTCCACGTCGCGCACCCGCGCCTGGCCGCCCAGCTGCCCCTCGGTGCCCACCTCGCGCGCCACGCGCGTGACCTGCTCGGCGAACGACGACAGCTGGTCGACCATCGTGTTGATGGTCGTCTTCAGCTGGAGGATCTCGCCGCGGGCATCGATGTCGATCTTCTTGGTGAGGTCGCCCTGCGCGATGGCCGTGGTGACCATCGCGATGTTGCGGACCTGGCCGGTCAGGTTGGAGGCCATGGCGTTCACGGACTCCGTGAGGTCCTTCCACGTGCCGCTCACGCCCGGCACGCGCGCCTGGCCGCCCAGGATGCCGTCGGTGCCGACCTCGCGCGCCACGCGCGTGACCTCGTCCGCGAAGGACGACAGCGTCGTCACCATGGTGTTGACGGTGTCGGCCAGCTGCGCGACCTCGCCGCGCGCCTCGACCGTCACCTTCTTGGTCAGGTCGCCGTTGGCCACGGCCGCCGCGACCTGCGAGATGTTCCGCACCTGGCTGGTCAGGTTGTTGGCCATCAGGTTGACGTTGTCGCTGAGGTCCTTCCAGATGCCGGTGACGTCCCGCACCCGCGCCTGGCCGCCCAGCTGGCCCTCGGTGCCCACCTCACGGGCCACCCGCGTCACCTGCTCGGCGAAGTCCGAGAGCTGGTCGACCATCGTGTTCACGGTGGTGACCAGTTCGAGGATCTCGCCCTTCGCGTCGACGGTGATCTTCTTCGACAGGTCGCCCTTGGCGACCGCCGTGGTCACCTCGGCGATGTTGCGCACCTGCGACGTCAGGTTGTTGGCCATGAAGTTGACCGACTGGGTGAGGTCCTTCCAGGTGCCGGACACCCCCTGGACCTCGGCCTGGCCGCCCAGGATGCCTTCCGTGCCGACCTCCCGCGCCACGCGCGTGACCTGCTCGGCGAACGACGACAGCTGGTCCACCATCGTGTTGAGGGTGTTCTTCAGCTCCAGGATCTCGCCCCGGGCGTCCACGTCGATCTTCTGCGACAGGTCGCCGCGCGCCACCGCCGTCGCCACCTGCGCGATGTTGCGCACCTGCGCCGTCAGGTTGCCCGCCATGCCGTTGACGGAGTCCGTGAGGTCCCGCCACACGCCGGCCACGCCGGGCACCTGCGCCTGACCGCCCAGCCGGCCGTCCGTGCCCACCTCGCGGGCCACCCGCGTGACCTGCTCCGCGAAGGCGGAGAGCTGGTCGACCATCGTGTTGATGGTGTTCTTCAGCTCCAGGATCTCGCCGCGCGCGTCCACGTCGATCTTCTGGGAGAGGTCGCCGCGCGCCACGGCCGTGGTGACCTGGGCGATCTGCCGCACCTGCGAAGTCAGGTTGCCGGCCATGAAGTTGACCGAGTCGGTCAGCTCCTTCCAGGTGCCGCTGACGCCGTCCACCCGGGCCTGACCGCCCAGCCGGCCCTCCGTGCCCACGTCCCGCGCCATCCGCGTGACCTGGTCGGCGAAGGACGACAGCTGGTCCACCATCGTGTTCACGGTGTTCTTCAGCTGCAGCATCTCGCCGGAGACGTCGACCGTCACCTTCTGCGACAGGTCACCGTTGGCCACCGCCGTGGTCACCTGGGCGATGTTGCGCACCTGCCCCGTGAGGTTACGGAAGGCGGTGTTCACCGAATCCGTGAGGTCCTTCCACGTGCCCGCCGCACCGGGCACCGCGGCCTGCCCGCCGAGCTCGCCCTCGACACCGATCTCCCGCGCCACGCGCGTCACTTCGGCACCGAACGCCGACAGCTGGTCGACCATCGTGTTGACCGTGTTCTTCAGCTCCAGCATCTCGCCGGAGACGTCCACGGTCACCTTCTGCCCCAGATCGCCGTTGGCCACGGCGGTCGTCACCTGGGCGATGTCCCGCACCTGCGTCGTGACGTTGCGGAAGGCCGTGTTCACCGAATCGGTGAGGTCCTTCCACGTGCCCGCCGCCCCCGGCACCTGCGCCTGGCCGCCCAGCCGGCCCTCGGCGCCGACCTCGCTGGCCACCCGCGTCACCTCGTCCGCGAAGGTGCGCAGCGTCTCCGTCATCTGGTTGATGGTCTCGGCCAGCTGGGCGATCTCGCCCCGCGCGCTGACCGTCACCTTCTGCGACAGGTCACCGTTGGCCACCGCCGTCGTCACCTGTGCGATCCCGCGCACCTGCGCCGTCAGGTTCCCGGCCATGAGGTTGACCGAGTCCGTCAGGTCCTTCCAGACGCCCGCGACGCCGGGCACCTGCGCCTGACCGCCCAGCTCGCCCTCCGTGCCGACCTCGCGCGCCACGCGCGTGACCTCGGAGGCGAAGGACGACAGCTGGTCCACCATCGTGTTGACGGTGTTCTTCAGCTCCAGCATCTCCCCGGCCACGTGCACCGTGACCTTCCGGGAGAGGTCGCCCTTGGCGACCGCCGTCGTCACGAGAGCGATGTCACGCACCTGGGCGGTCAGCCGCGACGCCATCGTGTTGACGGAATCCGTGAGGTCCTTCCACGAACCCGACATACCGCGCACCCGGGCCTGCCCGCCGAGCTTGCCCTCCGTGCCGACCTCGCTGGCCACCCGCGTCACCTCGTCGGTGAACGCCGACAGCTGGTCCACGAGACCGTTGACCGTACGCCCCACCTTCAGGAACTCGCCCCGCAGCGGGTGCGCCGCCCCGTCCGCGCCCTGCGAGCGCAGGTCCATCCGCTGCTCCAGGTCGCCCTCGGCCACCGCCGACAGCACCCGGCCCACCTCGGACACCGGCCGCACCAGGTCGTCCACCAACGCGTTCGAGGCGTCGATCGCGGCCGCCCAGGCGCCCTCGCAGGCACCCACCTCCAGCCGCTCCGTGAGTTTCCCCTCACGCCCCACGACCCTGCGGACCCTCGCCAGCTCGCCGGTGAGCTGCAGGTTCCGGTCCGCGACCTCGTTGAAGACCGCGGCGATCTCGGCCATCACCCCGTCGCCGGAGACCGTCAGCCGCTTCCGGAAGTTCCCGTCGCGCATGGCGGACAGTGCCGTCAGCAGCCTGGTCAGGGCCGCCGTGTCCACTTCCGTCGTCCCATTGGCCCGGGACCGTCCGCCCTTCGCGCGCGTGCTCACGCCCCGCGCCGCCGCGCCAGACTCCACCGTGTCCCTCCCGCAGGGTCGATCATCCTCGTCGGGCTTCCACTTCAATCTTTCCCAGTGTTTCACCCCGGCCCGGCCAGGCCATAACAGTTCGGCAGCATCGCACACGGTCCGCGGGCACTCCGAAGGTGGAATCAGCTCGCACCGGCCTCCGCCCGTGCGGTGAAGGTAAGTAACCTGGCATCCGGCCAGGGCAATGGAGGGGCGCTGCGACATGCCTGAGCAGACCGCCGAGACCTACACGACGAGGAGACCTGTGATCACCGCGCGGGCTGCCGCCACCTTCGAGCCGGTCGGACGCTCGGTCGCCTCCGCCCGCGCCTTCGTCCGGGATACCCTCCAGGGCTGGGGCCACCCCGACATCATCGACGACGCCGTCGTCCTGACCAGCGAGCTCGTCACCAACGCCGTCGTCCACGCCGGCACCGCCGCCGACGTCCTGTGCATGCGCACCGACACCGGCGTCCGCGTCGAGGTCGCCGACCGCTATCCCGAGCGCGAGGTGCCCCTGCAGAGCTCCGCCCGCCGCATCGGCGGCGTCGACCGCGAAGGCGGCCGCGGCCTGCTCCTGTGCGCCGCCCTCGCCACCCGCTGGGGCGTCGAGTACACCCCCACCCACAAGCAGGTCTGGTTCCAGCTCGACCTGCCCGAGCGCCCCGCCGGCACCCGCTCCGCGGGCCCCGCCCTCCCCACCGAGGCCCTGCCCCTGACCGACCCGCGCGTCCGCGTCGCCGTCGTCCAGCTCGACCGCACCGGCACCATCACCGCCTGGAACGACGACGCCGACGCCCTCTTCGGCTTCACCGCCGACCAGGTCACAGGCAAGCCGCTCACCGACTTCGCCGCCTGGCCGCACACCCCCGGCACCTCCACCGGCATCGCCGAGGCCCTGAGCCTGTCCCGCTGGGAGGGCTCCTACGGCATAAGGGGCGCCGACGGCCGCATCACCCCCGTCTACGCCTCCCACCTGCGCGTCCGCGACAACGAAGGCGCCCCCTCCACCGTCTGCCTGCTGGTGCGCGAGGAGGAGCGGGCCGTCCTGCAGAGCCTGCAGCGCTCCACCCCCGCCCCCGACAGCGGCACCGGCGAGCGCAGCAGCGCCGACCCCTTCGAGGTCTTCATCGGCTCCCCCGCCCCCGACGACCTCGACGGCCTCCTGCAGCGCACCGTCGAGCGGGCGCGCGACATGCTCGACGGCGACGCCGCCTACCTCCTGCTGGCCACCGACGACGAGACCGAGCTGGAGGTACGCGCCTCCACCGGCCTGCCCTCCGCCCGCCAGCGCTTCGCCCGCGTCCCCGTCGAGGCCGGCACCGGCCGCTACGGCTCGGCCCGCATGCCCGCCGTCCACGAGGACCTCGCCGTCATCCCCGGCGCCGTGCCCCTCCTCGCCGGCACCGGCATGCGCTCGGTCGTCACCGTCCCCCTCAAGGTCGAGGGCCGCCTCACCGGCTCCCTGGGCGTCGCCGCCGAAGCCCCCGGCCGCTACAGCAACGAGGAGGCCCTCCGCCTCCAGTTCGCCGCCGACCGCATCGCCCTCGCCGTCGAGCGCGCCCGCCTCAACGAGCTCGAACGGCTCCGCCGCGGCTCGCTGTCCTTCCTCGTCGAGGCCTCCGACCTCCTCGCCGGCACCCTCGACCGCGACCAGACCCTCGCCCTCATGGCACAGATGACGGTCCCCACCCTGGCCACCTGGTGCGCCGTCTACACCGTCGCCGACCCCGCCTCCGAGCCCGAGCTCTCCTACGTCCTGCACGAGGACGAGGACCGCATCGACGGCCTCAAGACCCTCCTCGGCAAGCTCGCCCCGCCGGACCCGGTCCCCACGCCCGGAGCCCGCGTCTGGAGCGCCCCATCCGAGGCCGCCCAGGCCGCCGCCCTCCGCGGCTCCCTGCGCTCGCTCGGCCTCGCCGAGACCACCGAGCGCCCGGCCGCGCTCGGCACCTCCCTCGCCACGGCGGCCGCCGTCGGCGGCGAGACCGTCGTCCTGCCGCTCGTGGCCCGCAACCGCGTCATCGGCATGCTCACCCTCGGCAAGCCCACCGACGACCACTTCCGCCAGGAGATCCTGGAGCTCGCCGAGGACCTGTCCCGCCGGGCCGCCCTCGCCCTCGACAACGCCCGCCTCTACAGCGAGCGCACCGCGATCAGCCAGTCCCTCCAGCGCAGCCTCCTGCCGCCCGAGCTGCTGAACGTCCCCGGCGTCGAGGTCGACGTCGTCTACCGCGCCGCGGGCGAGGGCAACGAGGTCGGCGGCGACTTCTACGACCTCTTCCCGATCAGCGACGACGCGTACGGCTTCGCCATCGGCGACGTCTGCGGCACGGGCCCGGAGGCCGCGGCCGTCACCGGCCTCGCCCGGCACGCCCTGCGCCTGCTCGCCCGCGAGGGCTACGGCGGCCCGGCCGTCCTGGAGCGCCTCAACGCCGCCATCCTCGACGAGGGCGCCCGCAGCCGCTTCCTGACCCTGCTCTACGGCGAACTGCGCCCCCAGGAGGACGGCAGCGCGGTCCTCAAGGTCGTCTGCGCGGGACACCCGCTCCCGCTGCGCCTGCGCCAGGACGGCACGGTGGAGGCCGCGGCCGACCCGCAGCCCCTGCTGGGCGTCATGGAGGACCTGGAGCTGTACGAGCAGACGGTCACCCTGGAGCCGGGCGACGTGCTGCTGTGCGTCACGGACGGCGTGACCGAGCGCCGCGAGGGCACGCGCATGCTCGGCGACGACGGCCTCACGGACCTGCTGACGACGTGTACGGGCCTGACGGCGGGCGCGGTGGCCGCGCGGGTGCTGCGGGCGGTCGAGCGCTTCGCCGCCGAGCCCGCGTCGGACGACATGGCGATCCTGGCGATGCGGGTGCCGGAGCTGCCCTGAGGCGTGGACGAGAAAGGGAGGACAAGAAGGGTGGACATAAAGAAGGCCCCCGCCGTGGCGGGGGCCTTCTTTATGGAGCCCCAAAACGGAATCGAACCGTTGACCTTCTCCTTACCATGGAGACGCTCTGCCGACTGAGCTATTGGGGCCGGCAACGAGATAAAGCATACCCCATGTTCGTACGCCCTTTTGGCCATGTGGACGGGGCGAGCCGGACGGCTGCTCAGGCGGCTGCGGGGACCAGCCCGCCGAGCGCGTTGCAGACGGCCACCACGCGGTGGAGTTCGCGCGGCGTGAGTGCGGCGTCCACGGGCAGGGCCAGGCACTGGTCGGCGGCCCGCTCGGTCTCGGCGAGCCACAAATCCCGCCGGTAAGCGGGAAGTCGGTGCACGGGCGTCTGTACGGGCACGTGGCACGGTACGCCGCGGGCCCGCAGCGCCCGCGCGAAGGCATCGCGGTCGGGGCGGCCGTTGCCGGGGATGCGGACGACGTAGGTGCGGTAGCTGTGTTCGACGCCGGACCCCGTGGCGGGCGTCACGACGCCCCGGAGCCGGGAGTTGAGGTAGGCGGCGTTCGCCTGCCTCCTCCGAGTGTTCTCGTCCAGGGCGTCCGCGGGTTCGTGTTCGACGACGATCAGCCCGCGCCTTTCGGCGACGGCCCGCAGTCCGGCCAGGTCGGCACGGCGGCCGAAGAGGTGAACGGGCATCAGTGCGGCGGTGCGGAGCGTGAGGTTCGCGGCGACGGCGGCCGGGTCGAGGCAGAGGCTGTACGGGTCGATGTCCGCGAACACGGGTACGGCGCCGGCGCGGCGGACGGCCTCGGCTGCGTCCGGTGTGGCGTACGACGGTACGACGACCTCGTCACCTGCTCCGATGCCGGCTGCCGTGAGCGCTTCCACTGTTCCCGTCGTCCCCATGGGGGGAGGGTTTCCGCGGGACGTGAACGGGGTGCGAATGAGGTACAAATAAAAAAGCTCCGGTAGCTGAACAGAAGTTCAGCTACCGGAGCTTTTTATAAAATTTGTTCGGCGGCGTCCTACTCTCCCACACGGTCCCCCATGCAGTACCATCGGCGCTGAAAGGCTTAGCTTCCGGGTTCGGA
>NZ_JBPQTW010000089.1:0-26507 GCF_051386535.1 Streptomyces sp. URMC 127 | reverse complement strand
GTGGGGAGCTGGGTGCGGGTGTTGCGCCAGGGGCGGGGGCCGGAGCCGCGCTTGCGGGAGCGCCAGGCAACGCCGACGGACGCCTGCCCGGTGGCGATCGCCGCGGCGAGGTGGGCGATGGTCGCGCAGGAGGCGCCGCCGCCGAAGCCGGTCCTGGCGAAGAAGGTCACGTCGCCCGCGCCGATGCACTTGGCGATCTCGACCTCGTCGGTCTCCTCCATGGTGTAGGAGGCGAAGGCGTCGACCTGGGAAGGGGGGATGCCCGCGTCGTCGAGCGCGGCGAGGATCGCGCGGCAGGCAAGGGTCTTCTCCGGGGCGTCGAGCCGGCGGGCGAAGGGGGTCTGTCCGATGCCGACGATCGCGGTGGCGTCCTTGAGCGCCGGTGAGCCCCTGCGTGCCGCGGCGGGTGCGGGGGCGGGTGCGGCTGCTGGTGTCGTGCTCCCCGTGGCCCTGGCCGTGACCGTCGTCGTCGCCGTTGTCGCCCTGGTCGCCATCGTCGCCTCCGCGCTCCGGTCGATCCGCCTGCCGTCCCCGGCGTTCTCCCTGCCCCTGTCGCTGCCGCCGGCACCGCTGCTGCTGCCACTGCCGTCGCCGCTGCAAGCGCTGCTTCCCCTGCTGACAGCGCGGAAGGGTATCGCTAATCTGACGAACAGTCAGCAGTGGGCCGGCCGGGGCGGCGGGGAGGGCACGCGATGCGCGGAGACCTGGAGTTCATGTCCCTACCCCGGCTGGTCCGCACAGCAGCCGCGCGTTACGGCGACCGCGAGGCCGTGGTCGAGGGACGGACCAGGATCGGTTTCGAGCAGCTCGCCGCCCGGATCGAGCGGGCCGCCGCCGGGTGCCTGGCGGCGGGCGTCGAGGCCGGCGACCGCGTGGCCGTCTGGGCGCCGAATACGCTCGACTGGATCGTCTCTGCCCTGGGAGCCGTCACGGCCGGCGCGGTCCTCGTCCCCGTCAACACCCGGCTCAAGGGCGCCGAGGCCGCCCACGTGCTCGGGCGCACCCGGGCGAAGCTCCTCTTCGTCACCGGCACCTTCCTGGGCACCTCCTACGTCGCTGCCCTGCGGCGGGCGGCGGGCGGTGCCCGCACGGCCCACGGCCACGGCCGCGACCGACGGCGGGGCTCCGAGGGAGCCGGGGCTGCGGCCGGGGCGGAGGCGGAGGCGGCGATGGGTACCGGGACGGGGACGGGGACGGAGCTCCCGCTGGCCGCGCTGCCGCACCTGGAGCAGGTGGTCGTGCTGGCCGAGGACGCCCCGTCGGCCCCGGGCTTCCGGACGTGGAAGGAGTTCATCGCGGCGGGGGAGGCGGTGCCGGCCTGGGCCGTACGGGCCCGGGCGAACGCCGTCAGCCCCGACGCCCCCTCGGACATCATCTTCACCTCAGGCACCACGGGCGAGCCCAAGGGCGTGGTCGTCACCCACGCCCAGACCCTGCGCACTTTCGGGGCCTGGTGCGACCTCGCCGGGCTGCGGAGAGGAGACCGCTATCTGATCGTCAATCCGTTCTCGCACACCTTCGGCTACAAGGCGGGAGTGCTCGCCTGCCTGATGCGCGGCGCCGTGATGGTGCCGCAGGCCGTCTTCGCGGCGGACACGGTGCTGGCCGGCATCGCGGCCGAGCGCATTACCGTGCTGCCCGGCCCGCCCACCCTCCTCCAGGCGCTGCTCGACCACCCGTCCCGGACGGCGTGCGCGTTGTCGTCGCTGAGGCTGGTGGTGACGGGAGCGTCGTCCGTCGATCCGCGGCTGGTCGAGCGGCTGCGGGCGGAGGCCGGCATTCCCACGGTGCTGACGGCCTACGGCATGAGCGAGGCCACCGGTGTCGTCACCATGTGCCGGCGCCACGACCCCGCCGAGGTCGTCGCGGGCACGGCGGGCCGGGCCCTGCCGGACACCGAGGTGAAGGTGGTCGGCGCCGACGGCAGGTCGCTGCCGCCGGGCACGCCGGGGGAGATCCTGGTGCGCGGCTATCAGGTCATGCGCGGCTACTTCGAGGAGCCGCGGGCCACGGCGGAGGCGATCGACGCGGACGGCTGGCTGCACACCGGTGACGTCGGCGTGCTGGACGGCGAGGGCAATCTGCGGATCACCGACCGGATCAAGGACATGTTCGTGGTCGGGGGCTTCAACGTGTACCCCGCGGAGGTGGAGCGGCTGCTCGCCCGTCATCCCGGCATCGCCGAGGCCGCCGTCGTGGGCGTGCCGGACCAGCGGCTGGGCGAGGTCGGCAGGGCCTACGTGGTCCGCAGGGGCGGCGGTCCCGCCCCGTCCGCCGACGAGCTGATCGACTGGGCGCGGCGCGAGATGGCGGCGTACAAGGTGCCGCGGGAGGTGGAGTTCGTCCCCGGGCTCCCGCGGAACGCGTCAGGCAAGGTGGTCAAGGCCGGATTGCGGCCGCCCGGCGGAACGGCGGCGACCTGAGAGGCACACCGAGCCCTGAGAGGGACACCGAGCCCTGAGAGGGACACAAGGAGGGCATGAGGGGGAACAACGGCGCGGCCCACGGCGCTCTGCGGACCGGGGGGTGAAGATGGCCCCCGGAGCCCCGAGCGTGAACGAGGTGGATGGGATGCCGCTGTCGGCCGAAGAGCGTGAGAAGTTCCTGGCAGGCCCGCACGTGGGGGCGCTCGCCGTCGAGGCCGGCGGGGGACGCGGACCGGTGAACGTTCCCGTCTGGTATGTCTACCGTCCGGGCGGCGAGGTCGTACTCGTCACCGGCCGCGCCTCCCGCAAGGCGCAGCTCATCGCGGATGCCGGGCGATTCACGCTCTTGGTGGACCAGACGTCTCCGACGTACCGGTACGTCTCCGTCGAGGGCGAGCTCGTGTCGCTCGAAACGGCGACGGAAGAGCTGGCGAGGGAGATCGCCGTCCGTTACCTGCCGACGGAAGCGGCGGTGGACGCGCACGTGGAGAGGATCATGGCCGATCCGGAAGCGGTCGTGGCGATCAGGATGCGGCCGCGGCACTGGCACTCGGCCGACCTGGGTGGCGCGAGCTGACGGGCGGGGCCGGAGCCGCCGCCGGGCCCGGTGCGCCTAGCGCGCCGCTGCGGCGTCGGGGCCGGCCCAGATGGTGCCGTGGTCGTCGCGGCCTCCGGTGCCGTGGTCGTCACGGCCGCCCGTGCCGTGGTCGTCGCCTCCGATCGGCTGCGCGGCCTGCGTCTGGACGGACGGCGTCGCGATGGTGCCGTGGTCGTCGGCGGCCGCGGTGCCCGCCGTGGCGAGCGCTCCGGCACCGGCCATGGCGGTTATGGCGGCTATGACCAGGGCCCTCTTTGCGCGCCTGCTCGTACGGTTCATGTCCGACTCCTCTGATTCGGGGGTAGTGATGCAGTGGTCGTGCAGTGGTCGTGCCAGTGGTGGCGCATGGCGATGCAGTGGTGGTGCACGTGCGGGCGAACGTAGCGGGTGAGGAGAGCTACGTCCGCCTTTCCGACCGAAGTGCTTACGTGAACTCCGGTCTCTCTGCGGGCAGTCCGGCGCCGTTGGGCGCATGACCGCAGGGGTCGGCGTCGACGGCTTCCCCTCCGTGCTGCCGACGCCGGCCCCTGACAGTCCCCCGTTGGACCTCCCTGTTCAGTTGTTGTGCGGTCCCCCGTTGCTTTCCCCCGTTGCTCTTTTCTTCGTTGCTTCCCCCGTTGCTTTGCTTCCCCCGTGTGTTTCCCCCGTGGTGTTTCCCCCGTGCGATGGCGCCTTTCTCCCCGTCCGACGCCCCCCGTACTGCTCATTGCGTCGGACGACCCCCGTTGGAAATCCCCCGTTGGATCCCCCGTCGTGCGTTTCTCCCGTACGTCCCCCGTAGGTCCCCCGTACGTCCTTCGTACGTCCCCCGTCGTACGTTCCCCCGTACGTTTCCCCCGTCGTACGTCGTGCCCGGGTGCGTTCCCTGCGGTTCTTCCTCCCCCGGAACGTCCCCGTGTGGTGCTCTCCCCCTTGGGTCCCCCGGCCGGGGGATTCCTGCCCGCCGATGTCTCCGGCCAGAAATCCCCCGTCCCGGGGGCCGATCAGATCAGCCCGGGTTTGGGCTTGTCCCCGGTGGGGTGGTCGTCCATGGCGACCGTCTCGTCACTCGGGAGACGTTTCTTCTTCAGGGTGTTCCGGTCCGTGAGGACGACGGGCTCACCGATGGTGGCGTGGTCGTCCGGCGGCGGGGCGAACTGCTGCCCCGCGAACGAGCCCCCGGTGGGATGGTCGTCCTGCGGTGTGGCCACGCCCGGCGTGAGCCTCGGCTCATCGCTCATAGCGATCAACTCCGATGGGTCGGTGCGAGTCGTTTGGCGTGAGGGGTTGGTGCTGGGATGCAGAACCCGCCCGGCGACTCCCCCGATGGCCGCCGGACGGGGACTGGGGCTGTCACCCCTGAGGTGAGGCCTCACCTACGACCCGTCTGCCCCCCGACGCGACGGATCGACAGGACTCAGACTGCCCTGTCGCGATAAACGATCGATGAACGGGCACGTGACAGCGTTTTTCCGGGCCTGTACGGCTCCGCCGACGGCCCCGGGGGAGCCCCCTGGAAGTGCCCGGGGCCCTCGGAAGGACGGTCCCCGCGCCCTACGGCACTTCCGCCCCCGGCACTGCACACGCAGGATTCCGCTTGGCGTCCTGCCGACCGGCTACCTGTCCGCTACCCCGGAGCGCAGCGTTCCACCCACCGGCAGCAGCCGGTCCGGGCAGCCGGTCTACGCGGCCTGCACCACCGACAGCAGCCTCCGTACCTCAGCCGCCTCCGACGACCCCAGCTGCTCGTAGACCGCCAGCGCCTCCGTCCAGCACGCCCGCGCCCGGCCCGGCTGCCCCAGCGCCTCCAGCGCGCGCCCCAGGACGGTCAGGACGTTGCTGCGCCGCCACTCGCCGCCGATGCCGCGGAGCTTCAGCGCCTGCTCGGCGTGGTGGGCGGCGGCCGTCGGCCGCCCGGCCAGGAGGTGGACCTCGGCCATCCGGTAGTGGGTCATGCCCTCCCAGAGCCGCTGCCGGTTGTCGATGAAGATGGGCATGGCCTCGTTCAGCTGCCGCAGCGCGTCCTCGTACCGCCGCGCCCGGGTGAGCGCCAGCCCGTACGTGTAGAGGCCGTTCGCGATCCGCCAGCTGACGTTGATCTCCCGGAAGATGCCGATGGCCTGCTCGGCGAGCTCGACGGCCGAGGCGGAGCGCCCGGTGTCGAGGTGGACCCGTGCGAGGTTGCTGAGGGCGGTCGCCTCGCAGGGGCGGTTGCCGTCCTCGCGGAAGCACTCCAGGGCCTGCCTGATGTACGCCTCCGCGTCGTCGTAGCGGTGCTGGTAGATGGCGACGATGCCGCGGTTGTTGGAGGCGTACCCGCACGGGATGGGGTCCTCCGTGGCGCGGCCGAGGAGGACGGCGTGCAGGGCGTGCTCGTCGGCCTGGGCGAAGCGGCCCGCAAGGCTGTTCACGTGCGTGAGAACCGTCCGGGCGCGGCCTTCGGCCCGGGCGTCCCCGGCCTCCTGCGCGGCGGCCAGCAGCGCCGTGGCGGCCTGTTCGTAGAGCCGGAAGTCGGCGCCGGACTCGGCGAGGTCCTTGGCGGCCAGCAGCAGGTCGACGGCGCGGCGCAGCGTTTCGCCGCTGGCGGACGCGTGCTGGCGGACGCAGGCCAGCAGGCAGCCGGCCTCGGCGAACAGCCAGTCGCCGGCCGCGCCCCGGTCGGTGAAGACGAGCCCCGGGTGGGTGGTCGGCGTCAGGTGGGCGAGGAGCTGGTCGCCGGGCCGCTCCAGGACGTACACGCCGGCGGCCGTCGCCAGGTAGAAGTCCAGGAGCCGGGACAGGGCGGCCTGGCGCTCCTCGGGCGGCTGTTCGTCCCGCTCGGCGCATGCACGCGCGTAGAGGCGTACGAGGTCGTGGTAGCGGTACCGGCCGGGTGCGGCGGACTCCAGCAGGGACGTGTCGACGAGCGACTCCAGCAGCTCCTCGGTCGCATCGACGTCCAGGTCGAGGACCGCCGCCGCGGCCGCCAGCGAGATGTCCGGCCCGTCCGCGAGCCCCAGCAGCCGGAAGGCGCGGGCCTGGCCCGGCTCCAGCTGCCCGTAGCCCAGCTCGAAGGTGGCCTTGACGGCGAGGTCGCCGGCGCGCAGCTCGTCGAGGCGGCGCCGCTCGTCGCCGAGCTTGCGGGCCAGCACCGAGACCGTCCAGGTCCGGCGGGCGGCGAGGCGGGAGGCGGCGATGCGGATGGCGAGCGGCAGGAAGCCGCAGGCCGCGACGACGTCCATCGCGGCGTCCCGCTCGGCCTCCACGCGCTCGGCGCCGACGATGCGGGTGAACAGCACGAGCGCCTCGTCCGGGCTCATCACGTCGAGGTCGACAAGATGGGCGCCGGCGAGGCCGACCATGCGCGTGCGGCTCGTGACGAGGGCCGCGCAGCCTTCCGTGCCGGGCAGCAGCGGGCGGACCTGGGCGGCGTCCCGGGCGTTGTCCAGGAGGGCGAGGACGCGGCGTCCGTCGAGGGTGGAGCGGAAGAGCGCGGACCGTTCCTGCACCCCTTCCGGAATGGCGTCGTCCGGGATGCCGAGCGCCCGCAGGAACGATCCGAGCACCGCTTCCGGCTCGGCGGGCAGGGGGCCCGCGCCTTGCAGGTCCACGTACAGCTGGCCGTCCGGGAAGTGGTGCCGCGCGGCGTGCGCGACGTGCACCGCCAGCGTCGTCTTGCCGACGCCGCCGATGCCCGCGACCGCCGACACGGCCATCACGCGGCCGTCGCACGTCGCGAGCTGGTCGCCGAGCTCGTCGACGAAGGCCGCGCGCCCGGTGAAGTCGGAGACGGTGGCGGGCAGCTGCGCGGGCCGGATGAACGCCGGGCCGGCGCAGGGCCGGTCGTCGGGGACGAAGGGCAGGGCGAGGTCGGCGTCGGCGTTGAGGATGCGCTGCTGGAGCTCGGAGAGCTCAGGACACGGGTCGACGCCCAGCTCGTCGGCGAGGAGCCGGCGGGTGTCTGCGTAGACGGCGAGGGCCTCGGCCTGCCGGCCGCTGCGGTAGAGGGCGAGCATCAGCAGCTCGCGCAGCCGCTCGCGCAGCGGGTGGGCGGCGGTCAGTGCGGTCAGCTCCGAGACGGCCTCGGCGTGGCTGCCCACCTCCAGGTCCAGGTCCAGCCGGGTCTCGATGAGCGACAGCCGCCACTCCTCCAGGCGCGTGCGCTGGGTCTCCGCGTACGGGCCGGGCAGGCCGGCCAGCGGCTCGCCGTCCCACACGCCGAGGGCCTCGTTGATGAGGTCGCGGGCGCGGTGGCGGTCGCCGGACGCGCGCGTCTTCTCCGCCTCCGCCACGAGGTGCTCGGCCCGGTCGATGTCCAGGCAGCCGAGGCCGACCCGGACGGCGTAGCCCCCGGACTCGCTGACCAGGACGTCGGCGTCCCGGCCGAATGCCTTGCGCAGCCGCGAGGCGTAGGTGCGCAGCGCGGCGAGGGCGGCGTGCGGCGGCTCGTCGCCCCACAGTGCGTCCACCAGCTCGGGCGCGGTGGCGGTCCGGCCGCCGCGCAGCAGCAGTGCGGCGAGGAGCGCCCGCTGCTGCGGCGAGCCGGTGTTCAGCAGTTCCCTCCCGCGGCGGGCCCGGACGGGCCCGAGCACGGTGAATCGGAGCGGCTGCCCGTGCCCTGTGTCGCCGGCCATGGTGACCCCCTGCTTGTCCCGCTCGGTCGCACGGCCAGTCTGCCTTGTCCGGGGGCTCTGCGTCAGCAGGGGTCCGGCCTCTCCACAAGGCCTGCCGAAGACCGTCGCACGCCTGCGTCCGCAGCTTACTGACGAAGCGTCAGATCATCGCTACCGTGTCGGCCATGGAGAGCATCCCCCGCATCATCTCGGTGGACGATCACACGGTCGAGCCTCCTTGCGTCTGGTCGGACCGGCTACCGGCGAAGTTCCGCGACGTCGGGCCGCGGGTCGTGCGCGCGCCCGTCAAGGAGCTGACCTTCGTCGGCGGAAGGTTCGCTCCCGTCATGGGCGCCCCGGGTGACGACGGCCCGAAGGCGGACTGGTGGATCTATGAGGATTTGCACCGTCCGCTCACGCGGCTGGATACCGCCGTCGGATACTCCAGGGACGACGTCAGACTGGAGGGGATCACGTACGAGCAGATGCGCCCCGGTTCCTTCGGCGTCCCCGAACGACTGGCCGACATGGACCGCAACCACGTCCAGTCCGCGCTGTGCTTCCCCACCTTCCCCCGCTTCTGCGGCCAGACCTTCACCGAGGCCTCGGACCGCGAACTGGCCCTCCTGTGCGTGCGCGCCTACAACGACTGGATGGTGGAGGAGTGGTGCGGCCCGCAGGCGCACGGCCGTCTCGTCCCCCTCGGCATCGTCCCCCTGTGGGACGCGGAGCTGGCCGCCGCCGAAGTCCGCCGCAACGCCGCACGCGGCGTGCGCGCCGTCTGCTTCTCCGAGATTCCCCCGCACCTCGGCCTCCCCTCCATCCACACCGACGCCTGGGACCCCTTCCTGCGCGCCTGCGCCGAGACCCGCACCGTCATCGCCATGCACATCGGCTCCTCCTCGCGCATGCCGTCCACCTCGGCCGACGCGCCGCCCGCCGTCGGCTCCGTCATCACCTTCGCCAACTGCTGCTTCTCGCTCGCCGACTGGCTCATGTCGGGCGCCTTCGAGCGCTTCCCGGAGCTGCGGATCATGTACGCCGAGGGGCAGATCGGCTGGATCCCGTACGTCCTGGAGCGCGCCGACGTGGCCTGGGAGCAGAACCGCGCCTGGGGCGGCGTCGCGGACAAGGTCACGCGGCCGCCGTCCGAGCTCTTCGCCGGACACGTCCACGGCTGCTTCTTCGACGACGCCTTCGGCCTGCGCAACCTCGACGCGATCGGCGCCGGAAACGTCCTCTACGAGACCGACTACCCGCACTCCGACTCCACCTGGCCGCGCTCGAAAGAGGTCGCGGAGCAGCAGATGGCGCACCTGCCGCCGGACGTGACCGAACGCATCGTCCGCGGCAACGCGATCGAACTGCTGGGCCTCACGGAGGAAGGGCTCTGGGCGCATGCCGCGCGGTGAGGAACCGCCCCCGGCCGCCGGCCGGCAGGGGCGCTCCGCCGGTCCGCCCCCGCCCGCCGGTCCGCAGGCGCCGGCCCCCGCCACCGGCCTGCAGGTGCTGCCGCCGGGCCGCCTCTCCTTCGGTATGCAGCTGCCGATCACCTCCCTCAGCACCCTCTACGCCGAGCCCTGGGAGGTCGAGGCGGGCCCCGCCGAGCTGCGGCGGGTTGCCCGCGCGGCCGACCGGCTCGGCTTCGCCTACCTCGCCACCTGCGACCACGTCGCCGTCCCCGTCCGCCTGGCCGCCGCCATGGGCACCGTCTGGTACGACCCGGTGGCCACGCTCGCCCACCTCGCCGCCGTCACCGAGCGCACCCTGCTGCTCAGCCACGTCGCCGTGGCCGCGCTGCGGCATCCGCTCGCGCTCGCCAAGCAGTACGCGACCGTCGACCGGCTCGCGGACGGGCGGCTCGTCCTCGGGGTCGGGGCCGGGCACGTGCGGGAGGAGTTCGAGGCGCTCGGCGTCGGCTTCGGGCGGCGCGGCGCGCTCCTGGACGAGACGATCGACGCGCTCAAGGCGGCGCTCGGGCCCGCCGAGTTCCCGCGGTTCAGGGGCCGCCGCTTCGCCTTCCACGGCCTCGGCCAGGCGCCCCGGCCCGTCCGCACGCCGCGGCCGCCCATCTGGGTCGGCGGCTCCTCGCCCGCCGCGCTGCGCCGGGCGGCGCTCCGGGGCGACGGCTGGCTGTCGCAGGGCGACCGGCGCGAGGAACTGCCGCAGCGCGTCGCCGAGCTGCGGCGGCTGCGCGCGGAGGCCGGCAGGGACGGTCCCTTCGCGATCGGGGCGATCTCCGAGGCGCTCTACGTCGGGACGCCGGCCTGGGACACCGGAGGCCGCACGCTGACGGGCGCGCCGGAGTCGCTCGCGGAGTCGCTGCGGGCGTACCGGGCGATGGGCGCGGACCAGATACAGGTGCGGTTCCGCTCGCGTGACGCGTCCGAACTGCTCGCTCAGATGGAGGCGTTCGCGGAGGAGGTGGCTCCGCTCCTCAACGGGTAGTCACTGGCGGACGGAGTGCGCGGAGTACGGACGCAGTACGAGCGGAGTACGGGCGGAGTACGGGCGGAACAGGGGATCCGAAGGGGCCATCATGGGCAAACTCGACGGCCGCGTCGTGCTGATCACGGGCGCGGCGCGCGGACAGGGCGAGCAGGAGGCGCGGCTGTTCGCCGCGGAGGGTGCGAAGGTCGTCCTCGCGGACGTCCTGGACGAGCAGGGCAGCGCCGTGGCGAAGGAGCTGGGCGCCGACGTGGCGCGCTACGTCCACCTCGACGTCGGCGAGGAGGCGGACTGGCCGGCCGCGATCGACGCCGCCAAGGAGGCGTTCGGCTCGCTCGACGGCCTCGTCAACAACGCCGGGATCGTGCGTGCCCGTGCGCTGGTCGACACCTCCGCGCAGGAGTTCGTGGAGGTCTGCCGCGTCAACCAGCTCGGCACGTTCCTCGGCATGCGCGCGGCCGCGCCCGAGCTGATCGCGGCGGGCGGCGGCACCATCGTCAACACGTCGTCGATCGCCGCCCTCTCCGGCATGCTCCTGCTCTCCGCCTATTCGGCCTCGAAGGCGGCCGTTCTCGCCATGACCCGCGTGGCGGCGCTGGAGCTGGCGCCCAGGGGCGTACGGGTCAACGCCATGTGCCCGGGAGCGATCGACACCCCCATGACCGATCCGGCCGCCCTCGACCCCTCCGCCGACCCCGCCGGTGCCGCGGAGCGGGCCGCCGCGTTCTACCGGAAGGCGGTGCCCCTGGGCCGGATCGGGCGCCCGGAGGAGATCGCGCGCCTCGCGCTCCACCTGACGTCGGAGGATTCCTCGTACGTGACCGGGCAGCATTTCGTGGCGGACGGAGGGTGGGCGACCGGGTTGCCGCTGGGCGGCTGAGGGCGTGGTCATGGCGGCCGACGGCGTCTTGACGTCGTCAGGGGCCGGTGCCAGAGTCTCAGCAGCCAGCGATCTGACGGCGCGTCAGACATAGAGAAAACCTGAACGGACGGACGGTGAACCTCCGTGGAATTCGGGATCTTCGTGCAGGGGTACGTTCCGGAGGGCCGGCGGCGGGACGACCCCCGGGCCGAGCACCACGCGCTGATGGAGGAGACCGAGTACGTCATCCAGGCCGACCGGTCGGGCTTCAAGTACGCCTGGGCCTCCGAGCACCACTTCCTGGACGAGTACTCGCACCTCTCCGCCAACGACGTCTTCCTCGGCTACCTCGCGCACGCGACCGACCGCATCCACCTCGGCTCCGGCATCTTCAACCCGCTGCCGCAGGTCAACCATCCCGTCAAGGTCGCCGAGAAGGCCGCCATGCTCGACCACCTCTCCGGCGGCCGCTTCGAGTTCGGCACCGGGCGGGGCGCGGGCAGCCACGAGATCCTCGGGTTCCTGCCGGGCATCACCGACATGGACCGCACCAAGGAGATCTGGGAGGAGACGATCGCCGAGTTCCCCCGGATGTGGCTCGCGGAGGAGTACCCCGGCTTCGAGGGCAAGCACTGGTCCCTGCCGCCGCGCAAGGTCCTCCCGAAGCCGTACGGGCCCGCGCATCCCCCCATGTGGTACGCGGCCGGCTCGCCCTCCTCGTACGCGATGGCCGCCCGCAAGGGGCTCGGCGTCCTGGGCTTCAGCGTGCAGAAGGTCGCCGACATGGAGTGGGTCGTCGACTCGTACAAGACGGCGATCGCCGGGGCCGAACCCGTCGGCGCGTACGTCAACGACAACGTCATGGTCACCTCCACGGCCATCTGCGCGGAGACGCACGCGAAGGCGGTGGAGATCGCGGCCGCGGGAGGCCTGCACTACCTCCAGTCGCTGCTCTTCCGCTACCACGACACGTTCCCCCGCCCCGAGGGCATACCGCGCTGGCCGGAACTGCTGCCCGAGTACACCGAGGAGGTCATCGAGCTGCTCATCGCCGAGGAGCTGATGATCTGCGGCGACCCGGACGAGGTGTTCCGGCAGTGCAAGCGGTGGGAACAGGCGGGCGCGGACCAGCTCTCGTTCGGACTGCCGGTCGGCGTGCCGTACGAGGACACGATGCGGACGATCCGGCTGATCGGGGAGCACGTCATCCCGAAGATCGACACGGATCCGGTGCACCGGACGACGCGTATGCGGCGGGCGGGCTGAGGGGCCCCTTTGGCTGGGGCCCCTCCTTCGTGCGACAGAGCCCCGGTGGGGTGCCCCGTGTGACGGGTCCCCCCCCGTGACGGATCCCCCCGTGACGGATCCCCCGTGTGACAGGTCCCCCGTGCACCGGGGCGGCGGCCTCCCGGATTCGCCGTCCCGGCCCCGGCCTCCGGCGGTTCGTTGCGCACGTGCCTGTTCCGGTGGCGGGAATTCCGCCGGCCCCTCGCCGTCGTGGCGGTTCTCCCCCAGCTACCGCTGGGAGGTGCCCCCATGCGGCGGGGACTTCTTCTTCGGAGGGTGACAGCTGCCATGCTCGACCACCTGATCAGGCGCGCCACCGTCATCGACGGCACCGGAGCACCCTCCTACGCCGCCGACGTCGGCATCCGGGACGGGCGCATCGCCCTCGTCCGCCGCCGCTCGGCGCCCCTGGTGCAGGCCGGCGGGCGGGTGGGGGAGCGGGCCCGGACCGAGGAGGACGCCTCCGGGCTCGTCCTCGCCCCCGGCTTCGTCGACCCGCACACCCACTACGACGCCCAGCTCTTCTGGGACCCGTACGCGACCCCGTCCCTGAGCCACGGCGTCACCACGGTCGTCGGCGGGAACTGCGGCTTCAGCCTCGCGCCGCTCCACCCCGCGCGACCCGCCGACGCCGACTACACGCGGCGCATGCTCAGCAAGGTGGAGGGCATGTCCCTGGCCGCCCTGGAGGAGGGCGCGCCCTGGGACTGGACGTCCTTCGGGGAGTACCTGGACGCCCTGGACGGGCGGATCGCCGTCAACGCCGGCTTCATGGCCGGGCACTGCGCACTGCGCCGCTGCGCGATGGGCCCTGATGCCGTCGGCGGCCAGCCCGACGCGGCGCAGCTGCGGCACATGACCGCCCTCCTGCACGAGGCGATGGAGGCGGGCGCCTGGGGCCTGTCCACCACGCAGTCGTCCACCCACTCCGACGGCGACGGCCGCCCCGTGGCGTCCCGGCACGCGCGCCCCGCCGAACTGCTCGCGCTCGCGGCGGCCGTCGGCGAGCACGAGGGCACCCAGATCGAGGCGATCGTCAGCGGCTGCCTCGACCGCTTCGAGGACGACGAGATCGACCTGCTGACGGACATGAGCACGGCCGCCGGGCGCCCCCTCAACTGGAACGTCCTCACCATCGACGCCGCCGTCCCCGGACGGGTGCCCCGCCAGCTCGCCGCGAGCGAGCGGGCCCGCGCCGCCGGCGGCCGGATCGTCGCCCTCACCATGCCCGTCCTCACGCCCATGAACATGTCCCTGGGCACGTTCTGCGCGCTGAACCTCATCCCCGGCTGGGGCGAGATCCTCGCCCTGCCCGTACCGCACCGCATCACGGCCCTGCGCGACTCCGCCGTCCAGGCCGGCATGCTGCGGCGCGCCCACAGCCCCGAGGCGGGCGTCTTCCGGCGCCTGACCGACTTCGGGCGGTACGTGATCGGTGACACGTACGCGAAGGAGAACGACGGCCTGACCGGGCGGGCGGTCGCCGACATCGCCGCCGAGCGCGGCACCGCGGACCCCTTCGCGTGCCTGGTGGAGATCTGCGCGGCCGACGAACTGCGCACCGTCCTGTGGCCGATGCCCACCGACGACGACCCGGCCAGCTGGGAGCTCCGCCGGAGCACCTGGAACCACCCCGACGTGCTGCTGGGAGGCTCGGACGCGGGGGCGCACCTGGACCGGATGTGCGGCGCCCCGTACACGACGCGCTTCCTGGGCGACTGCCTGCGCGGCCGCAAGCTGGTGCCGGTCGAGCGCGCCGTGCAGATGCTGACGGACGAGCCGGCGCGCCTGTTCGGGCTGCGGGGCCGCGGCCGCATAGCCGAGGGGTACGCGGCCGACCTGGTCCTCTTCGACCCCGGCCGCATCGACGCCGGCCCGGCCACGCTCGTCCACGACCTGCCGGGCGACGGGCCGCGGCTGGACTCGCGGGCGGTGGGCGTGGTGAGCGTACGGGTCAACGGCGTGGAGACGGTGCGGCACGACGTGGTGACGGGGGCGCTGCCGGGGACGGTGCTGCGCTCGGGGAGGGACACGGAGACGGTGGGGACGGCGTAGAGGGTGGGGGCGGCAGAGACCACAGGGACGGCGCGGCCGCGGGACGGGAAATTTTTGAATGGGGGCAAATGGGACGGAGGTGCGGTTCCCGTACCCGGAAGAACCGCCGCCGCGGCCTTAGGGTTACCGGCCGTAACGAGCGTAGCGCCTTCGTTTGCCAGGTCAACTGCCCGGCGGAGGTGCGAAGTTCGTGGTCCGGTTCCTGGACGGTGAGCCTCCGGCTGCGGAAACAGCACCCCCTACCGTCCTGCCCATGGTTCAGGTAGACCCGCGGCCCGGGGCCGGAGACACGGTAGCGAGCGTCACCGGCGCGGCCCGGCGGCCCGGCAAGGGCCTGAGCGGCAACTCCGTGGGCCTGCTCGGCAGCGCGGTCATCGGCATCTCCACCGTCGCCCCCGTCTACTGCCTGACCTCCACCCTCGGCCCCACCGCGGGCCAGGTGGGCGTGCAGATGCCCGCCGTCTTCCTGGCCGGTTTCCTACCGATGCTGCTGGTCGCCTTCGCGTACCGCGAGCTCAACAAGGCCGTCCCCGACTGCGGTACGTCCTTCACCTGGACGGTGCAGGCGTTCGGTCCGCGCGTCGGCTGGATGTGCGGCTGGGGCCTCGTGATCGCCACGATCATCGTCCTGTCGAACCTCGCGGGCGTGGCGACGTCCTTCTTCTACCTTCTCCTCGGGCAGCTCACGGGCAGCGACGCCGTGACCGCCCTGGACGGGAACCGTCCCGTGCACGTGGCGACGTGCCTGGTCTTCATCGCCGTGGCGACGGCCGTCAGCTACCGCGGCATGACCGCCACGAAGGGCGTGCAGTACGCGCTGGTGGCCCTGCAACTCGCCGTCCTGGCCGTCTTCGTGGCGATGGCCCTGACTAAGGCCCGCTCGGGCGATCTGCCCGCCTCCATCGGCTTCTCCTGGAGCTGGCTGAACCCGTTCGCCGTGCAGTCGTTCGCGGCCTTCACGGCGGGACTGTCGCTGTCCGTCTTCATGTTCTGGGGCTGGGACGCGTGCCTGACCGTCAACGAGGAGACGGAGGGCAGCGCGAAGACCCCCGGCCGGGCCGCGCTCCTCGCCATGGTCGTCCTCGTCGGTTCGTACCTGCTGACCGCCGTCGCCGCCCAGATGTTCGCCGGCACCGGCGACGAGGGTACCGGCCTCGGCAACCCGGAAACCGCCGGCAACGTCTTCGCCGCGCTCGCCGACCCGGTCATGGGCACGGCCCTGGGCGTGCTGCTCTTCGTGGCCGTCCTCGCCTCCGCGGCCGCCAGCCTCCAGACGACGTTCCTGCCCGTTGCCCGCACGGTGCTGGCCATGAGCGCCTACGAGGCCCTGCCGCCGTCCTTCGCCCGCATCCACCCGCGCTTCAAGTCCCCGGGCCGGGCCACGGTCGCGGCGGGCGTCGCCACCGGCGTCTTCTACGCGACCATGAGCTTCCTGAGCGAGAACGTCCTCATCGACACGATCTACGCCCTCGGGCTGATGATCTGCTTCTACTACTCGATCACGGCGTTCGCGTGCGCGTGGTACTTCCGCGGCGAGCTGGGCCGGTCCGTACGCGACGCCCTCTTCAAGGGCGTGTTCCCGGTGCTGGGCGGGGCTCTGCTGGCGGCCGTGTTCGGCAAGACGCTGTACGACATGTGGGACCCGGCGTACGGGAGCGGCAGCGCGGTGCTGGGCGTCGGCTCGGTCTTCGTGATCGGCGTGGGGCTGCTGCTGGTGGGCGTCGTGGTGATGCTGGTGATGCAGCGCCGCAGCCCGGCGTTCTTCCGGGGTGACGTGCTGACGCGGTCGACTCCGGCGCTGGTGGTGGAGGAGTAGGAGGAACGGCCGGGCGGGGTAGGAGGAACGGCCGGGCGGGGCCGGGGAGGCTGCCCGGCCCCGCCCGGCCGTTCCGTTCGGTCGGCCCGTGCCGCGGTCAGCCCGTCAGGGCGCTCAGGTCGATGTCCGCGAGCCGCTCCGGGTCCGTGAGGATGTCCAGGGCGGTGACCCGGCCGCCCCGGATGGTGAACGCCATGACCGACATCGCCCGGCCGTCCGCGACGGCGACCACGCCGGGGGTGCCGTTGACCAGCGCGGGAAGCGCCGCCTCGGCGAAGCGGGCGAACATGATCGCCTGGGAGGCGACCTCGGCCGCGCCGCGGCGCAGCGCGCCCGGACGCAGCGCACCGCCGTCGGAGCGGGCCACGATGTCCGGGTCGAGAACGGCGACGAGGGCGTCGAAGTCGCCGCCGCGCGCGGCGGCAAGGAAGGCGTCCACGACGCGGCGGCGGGCGGCCAGGTCGCTGTCCGGCGCCGGGGCCTGGCCCTGCACGCGGCGGCGGGCACGGCTGGCGAGCTGCCGGGTCGCGGCGGGCGTGCGGTCGATGACGCCCGCGATGTCGTCGAAGGGCACGTGGAACATGTCGTGCAGGACGAACGCGAGGCGTTCGGCAGGGGCGAGGGTCTGCAGGACGACCATGAGGGCGATGCCGACCGAGTCGGCCAGCAGGACCTCCTGCTCCGGGTCGATGCGGTCTGCGCCGCTGATGACGGGGTCGGGGAGGCGGACCAGTTGCCCGTCCTGGTCGTGGAGCGGCTCCTCGTGCCGCGTGGCGCGCGAGCGCAGCAGGTCCAGGCATACGCGGCCGGTGACGGTGGTGAGCCAGCCGCCGAGGTTCTCCACCTCGCTGACGTCGGAGCGGCTCAGCTTGAACCACGTCTCCTGCACGGCGTCCTCGGCCTCGGCGAGCGAGCCGAGCATGCGGTAGGCGACGGCCTTCAGGTGCGGCCGGTGCGCCTCGAACTGCCGGGCCAGAAAAAGTTTCGGATCTTTCTCGTTCATCTGTCACATCCCCCTGTTCCGATCCGTCATGAAGGTGACGGACAACGACGGCGGCGACGCCGGTACGGAGGATTTGATCATGACGACTTCGACCATGACTGCCCGCATGAAGAACCCCGCGCAGGTCCTGCCCGACGCCATGAAGGGCATCCAGCACCTCTTCGCGGCCATGCACCAGGGCGGGGTCCCCCAGGAGATCCTGGAGCTGGTCCACCTGCGGGCCAGCCAGATCAACGGCTGCAGCGTGTGCGTGTACGGGGGCGTGGCGAGCGCGAAGAAGGCCGGGATGAGCGACGACAAGCTGCACACCGTCGCCGCCTGGCACGAGTCCCCGTTCTTCACCGACGCCGAGCGCGCGGCGCTGGCGCTGGCCGAGTCCGCCACGCGGCTCGCCGACCACACGGGCAAGGCCGTGCCGGACGAGATATGGGACGCGGCCGCCGACCACTTCGACGAGAAGCAGCTCGCCGCGATCATCCTCATGGTGGCCACGACCAACTTCTTCAACCGCCTCAACGCGACGATCGAGGAGCCGGCGGGAGCGACCTGGAGCTAGGCCCTGCAGGCGCGGGCAGGGGGACTGCCTTTATGACGGCCAGCGGCCGGTCTTGACCTCATTTATGAACGACGACCACGCCGCGGCGGGGGTGACGAACGCGGGCCCGTTCCGTTGTTTCGAGTCGCGTATGCCGACGTGGTCGGCGAGAACCGATACCGATACGCATGTGCCCCCGTTGTCCTGGTTGCTGTGCGAGGACTTGAACCAGGCTGACTCGTCGGCCACATCGAGGGATCTGAGGTAGGCGTTAATGGTCTTCGACCTCTCTCGCTAGTCGGTGCAGGAACTCAGCGGTTTGGGACGGTGCCAGTGCCCCGTCGCGCATCGCGTCGAACCTGCGGTTGTACTTCCAGACCTCGCGCTTCCTGTCGGACACCGTTGTGCCTGCAGATCCTTCGTCCATGACGACGGGGTCGAGGCCGTAGCCGAACTCCAGGAGAACGAAGTTGGAGGTCGCCCGAAAGGTGCTGCGAGCCAGCGGAACGATCTGGACTGTCACATGATCGAGTGCCGCCATGCGCTCGATCTCCAGATACTGCTCGCGCATGATGTCCGGACTGCCGACCATCCGACGGAGGGCGGCCTCGTCCAGAATGACGCGCAGTTCTACAGGGTCGTCGCAGGTGAGGATGCTCTTGCGCGCCATGCGAAGGGCGACCGACTGGTCAACGAACTCACTTGTCCTCTCCTCTACGTGCTTCGCGCTCATGAACAGAGCACGAGCGTAGTTCTCGGTTTGGAGGAGGCCGAAGACTACCTGTGAGTGCCAAGCGCGCATGGTGTGAGCGTCGGCCTCCAGGCCCACGTACAACGTCGTGCCCGACGGCATGACGTTCTGGTAGGGCCTGTACCAGTCCTTGCTGAGCGAGTCACGGTGGAGTGCAAGCAGCTGGTCACGGTCGTCCGGGTCGGTGACGCCGTAGAAATCGAGCAGGTCTTCCAGGTCGCGGACGCGCGGGAGCTGGTTGTGTCCGGACTCGACCCTGTGGAGCTTGGTGTGTGAGCTCTCGATGGCCTCGGCGGCTTCCTTTGTGCTGTACCCCTTCCTCTCCCGAAGGCGGCGGAGCTCTTTGCCCAGCTCCCTCCGACGGAACGTCGGACCGCGTCGTGCTGCCACTTTGAGCCCTCCCGGTGCTGTACCCCGTGCCGCGTCCCCTGTACCCCGAGGGCGCGCCCATGCTGGTTCGCGACAAGGCTCAGTTGCACCCCGGGAGTGGGTCTGTTGGCAGTCTTCCACCCCCTGTCCATTGACGTGCAAGCCATGCCCAGGGTTGGGCATATGCCAATTCTTCTAAGAACTTTGAGAGCGCTTGTGAGTGAACGTTCCGCCGCGGGACCGTAGTTAGGCCAGCCCCCCCACCCACTCGCAAGGGAGCCGACCCATGCCTCCATACCCCCGCACCGCCCACACCGGCGGAGGCCTCACCTACGGGCTGCACCCCGCCGAGGGAACCGGCGTCGACGCCGCCATCCGCGACGCCATCGCCATGAACCGCTGGCTCCCCGCGCCCAGCCGGGTGGAGGCCGTTACCCAGCAGCTCCGGGCCTACATCGGTGAGGCGACCGCCGCGCTCGAAGGGGACACCCGCGAGGAAGCCGTCGCCGTCGTGCGCGAGGCGCGGCACCGGGTCAGGCTGGGGGCCGGGGACGGGTACACGTCGGCGATCACTTACGCGCGCGGCCTCGGGCTCGTGGCCAAGGAGCTCCGCGACCTCCGGCGCGGGCTGCGGTGAGGGGCGCCCGGCCCTGGGGCCGCCTCCGCACCTGGTGGTGCCTGTACGGGCAGTTCTCCCGGCCCGTACGCCTCGTCCGGCCGAGCCGGCGCCGGGCCCACGCCGCCGTCCGGGCGCGCTACGCGGACCCCGGGTTCCTCGACGAGTCCCTTCACCGGCTCACCCTGCGCATCAAGGTGGTCTCGCTGCCGCACAGCAGCGGCCCGCCCGCTCTCACGCCCCCGCCGGAAGGCTGCTGCACATGCGGTGCGGGCGTCGTCGTCGCCGCTAGCGCCCCACAGGCGTAGTCGTCCCGCACGCCGGGTCCGTCGCCGCCGGCGGGCAGTTGTTGCCGTCCGTGTCGGACGTGACCTTGCTGGTCAGGCGGGAGTCGCCCGCGGGCGAGGCGGCGACCCGTACCGCGTACTGGATCGTGGCCTTGGCCCCGGAAGGCAGGTCGCCCTGCCAGTGCAGTTCGGGGGGCGAGAAGGAGGCCGTGCCGGCGTCGGCCGCCGTGGAGGCGGGGAGGATCGTCGCGTCGTCCGTCACGCCGGAGAGGTCGTCGGTGATCGCCGCGCCCGTGATCGCGGTCGTGCCGGTGTTGGTCACCGTCACGGTGTAGTGGACCGTGTCCCCGGGGCGCGCCGATGTCCGGTCGGTGGTCTCGGCGATTCTGATCGAGGTCGCCATGGTGTCGAACGGCGCCGCCGGCACCATGGCCGCACCGGTGATCACCCCGACGCCCACCAGGAAGGCGACGAGGGTCAGAACTCTGGGCAGACGATCAGGCAAGACGGGTCCCCTCTCCCTGCACGCATCCCTGCGTGCATCCCGGCACGCGTTCGGTGGAGAGATGGCTTGCACCGGACCATGAGCGTTACCCGTAAACCGCCCCAAGGGATGAAAAGAGCCCGCAGAGCCCGCCCTGCTCACCTCTCGCCCAGGAACACCGGGTTCGTCATCGCCACCATCGGGCCCGGCACCCCGGGCGTCCCGCCCTCCGCCGCCGGGCGGCGGACCTCTGCCCGTACGTATGCCGCGTACGACGGCGTCGTCCGCCATTCGATCGTTCCGGCGCGGACCGGGGTCGTGAAGAGGGGGCCCTGGTCGGTGACGAAGGTCGCCGTGCAGTCCGCCGGGACACCGGAGACCGTCAGCCGGGCCGTCACCGGGGTGTCCCGCCCCACCTCCAGCCGTTCGCCGATGCCCGCGTGCCGGCCGCGCCCGCCCGTGACCTCGAAGGACAGCCGTACCGCCGACGACTCCGCGATCCAGCTGCGGCCCGTCCGGAGGCCCGCCTGCAGGGCCTCCCGCGACAGGTCGTCCGCGAGGACCACCGTCTGGGGCAGCCCGACGACCTGCGGTTCGCGGTGGGCGTCGCTGTTGCCCATGGCGGGCAGCCAGCGACCGCCGTCGCGTACGGACGCGACGAGCATCGCGTCCCACGCCGCCACCGCCATCTCGTCGTCCGGTGTGTAGGGGCCGTTCCACACCTCGACCGCGTCCGCTTCCTCGAAGCCGAACTTCCAGTTGCAGCCGACGCAGGGCCCGTAGGGGTGCGCGGGGACGACCAGGCCGCCCGCCCGCCGGATCCGGCGGGCGAACCGGCCGAAGGCGCCGTCGCGGGCGCGGTAGCGCCAGTCGATGAAGACGCCGGGGTCCGTGCCGAGGGCGACCAGATGGCCGTTGCGCGTGGTGACCTCCTCTCCCGTGAGGACGAGGAGGTCGTCGCCCCACAGGCCCTCCCAGGCGGCGTGCGCCGACGTCGTGTTGTGCTCGGTGGTCGTGATCCAGTCCAGGCCGGCCGCCCGCGCCGCGGCCGCGATCTCGGCGGGGGTGCGCTTGCCGTCGGAGTGGACGCTGTGCAGGTGGTTGTCGCCCCGGTACCAGGCGCGGCCCCGGCCGCGGGCGCGCTGTGGCGGGTACACCGGCTTCGGGGGCCCGCCGGACCGCGCCGTTCCGTATCGGAGCGTCACCTTCACCTCGTAGGCCAGGCCCTGCGGTGCGACCGTGTACGGGCCCAGCACCACGTGCCAGGTGCCGGGGCGCACCGGCCCCGGCAGATAGCCGGGCGTGGCCCGCTCGGCGCTGATCGCGAACTCCGTCCGCGCGCCGCCCGACCAGCCGCGGAAGCCCGCCCCGCCGAGCTCTGTGCCGCGCTCGTCGAAGATGCCGATGTCGCAGGCGTTGCCCTGCGTGCCGGCGGGCACGGTCGGCCGGTCGTACGAGTAGGAGACGGCGATCTCGCGCACGCCGGGGGGCACTTCCACGGGCAGGTACACGTAGTCGGGGGCTCCGGCCGGCAGCCGTCCGGAGACCGTGCGGGTCACCGCCGCTGCCCCGGCGTCTCCGGCGTCCTCGGCGTTCCCGGCCTCCTCGGCGTCCCTCGCGAAGGTCACGGTGTCGAGCGTAGCGAGCGCGGGCACGCCCGCCGCTCCCGCAACAGCCGTGGCCGTCGCCGTCGCCGTTCTGAGCAGGTCGCGCCGCGGCATCCGTCTCATCAGCGTCCTCCCCGTGCCTCAGTGCCGTGCCTCAGTGCCGTGCCAGTGCCGTGTCTCCTGCCGGAAGCGTCTCCTGAGGGCACTGTTGTACGCCTCCATGGCGCGCAGGGGTACGGCGCCGGTCCGCCATTGCGACATTTGCGTGTCCGCCCCGCCCCGCCGGTGACCCGCCGGGCTCATTTGGGCTTACGGTGAGCCCCAGCCCACGACCCGGGACGCCAAGGAGGTGCCGCCGCGTGCGGATCGCAACCACGGTCTTCCTCACCGACGAGACGATCAGTCCGGTCCGGCTCGCGGTCGAGCTGGAGCAGCGGGGCTTCGACGGCCTGTATCTGCCGCAGCACACGCACATCCCGGTCAGCCGGGAGACGCCTGCCCCGGCGGGCGATCCGCTGCCGCGCGAGTACGGCCGGGCCCTCGATCCGCTGGTGGCGCTGGCGCAGGCCGCGGCCGTCACGGAGCGGATCGGGCTCGGGACGGGCGTCCTGCTGATCGCCCAGCACGATCCGATCGCGCTGGCCAAGCAGATCGCGACGCTCGACTTCGTCAGCGGCGGGCGCTTCACGCTGGGCATCGGCTACGGCTGGAACGTGGAGGAGGCCGCCGACCACGGCGTCGACTGGAAGACCCGGCGGGACCTCGTACGCGACCGGATGGCCTTGATGCGGGCGCTGTGGGCGGAGGAACCGACGGGCTACCGCGGCGAGTTCGGCGCGGTCAGCGCGAGCTTCGCGCATCCCAAGCCGCTGCGGACGCCGCGCTCGCGCGGGACGGACGTGCCGCACCTGCTCGGGCCGCGCACGCTGATCGGGGGAGCCGCCGGGCCGAAGCTGTTCGCGCACGTCGCGGAGTACGCGGACGGCTGGATGCCGGTCGGCGGGAGCGGTCTGAAGGAGGCGATCCCGCGGCTGCGGCGGGCCTGGCAGGAGGCCGGGCGGCCGGGCGAGCCGCAGGTCGTGCCGTACGCCGTGCACCCGTCGGCGGGGAAGCTCGCCTACTTCGCGGAGCTGGGGCTCGCCGAGGTCGTGGTGGGGCTGCCGTCGGCGGGGGAGACGGAGATCCTCCAGGCGCTGGACGCCCATGCCGAGTTCCTGTGACGGGGTCCCGGCGACTTCCTGTTTCGGGGCCCCGGCGACTTCCTGTGACGGGGCCCCGGCGACGGCGGCCGGGCGACCGCGCCCGGAGGACGGACGGCACCCGGGCGACCGCGGCCGGATGACCGCGCACGGATGACCGCGCCCGAACGGCGGGCGGCACCCGCACGGCGGACGGCACCCGGAGCCCAGCCGGAGGCGGCCTCCGTATGGCGTGACCAGTCGCACACGGATCACTACCCGGCCTCCTCCGGACGCCCCGTCAGCCGCTCGTATGCTCGGACAATGACTTCCACCCCGCAGCCCCCGCAGGGACCCGCACCGACCGCCAACGCCATGCGGCGCGCGCTCAAACGCGCCCGGGACGGCGTGGCGCTGGACGTCGCCGAGGCCGCCGTGCTGCTCCAGGCCCGCGGCGCCGACCTGGAGGACTTGTGCGCGTCCGCGGCGCGGGTGCGCGACGCGGGGCTGGAGGCCGCCGGGCGCCCCGGCGTCATCACGTACTCGAAGAGCGTCTTCATCCCCCTCACCCGCCTCTGCCGGGACAAGTGCCACTACTGCACCTTCGCCACCGTCCCCGGCAAGCTGCGCCGCGCGGGCGAAGGCATGTTCATGTCCCCGGACGAGGTCCTGGACATCGCCCGCCGCGGCGCCGCGCTCGGCTGCAAGGAAGCGCTCATCACCCTCGGCGACAAGCCGGAGGACCGCTGGCCCGAGGCCCGCGAGTGGCTGGACGCGCACGGCTACGACGACACCATCGCCTACGTGCGCGCCGTCTCCATCCGCATCCTGGAGGAGACCGGGCTCCTGCCGCACCTCAACCCGGGCGTGATGACCTGGACGGACTTCCAGCGGCTCAAGCCGGTGTCCCCGTCCATGGGGCTGATGCTGGAGACCACGGCCGAGCGGTTGTGGAGCGAGCCCGGCGGGCCGCACTACGGCTCGCCCGACAAGGCCCCCGCCGTGCGGCTGCGGCACCTGGAGGACGCCGGCCGCAGCTCCGTCCCCCTCACCAGCGGTCTGCTGATCGGCATCGGGGAGACGTACGAGGAGCGCGCCGAGTCGCTGTTCGCGCTGCGCCGCGTCGCCCGGGCGTACCACGGCATCCAGGAACTCATCATGCAGAACTTCCGCGCCAAGCCGGACACGGCGATGCGCGGCATGCCGGACGCCGAGCTGGACGAGCTGGTCGCCACCGTCGCCGTCGCCCGGCACATCATGGGCCCCTCCGCGTGCCTGCAGGCGCCGCCGAACCTGGTGGCCGGCGAGTACGCGCGGCTCATCGGCGCGGGCATCGACGACTGGGGCGGCGTCTCGCCCGTCACCCCCGACCACGTCAACCCCGAGCGGCCCTGGCCGCAGATCGACGAGCTCGCCGAGCGGTCCGCCGCGGCCGGCTTCCGGCTGCGCGAACGGCTCGCCGTCTACCCCGAGTTCGTACGGCGCGGCGAGCCCTGGCTGGACCCGCGCATCCTGCCGCACGTCCGGGCCCTCGCCGACCCGGAGACCGGGCTGGCGAACGAGCACGCCGAGGTCAAGGGCCTGCCCTGGCAGGAGCCCGAGGACGTCTTCGTGCCCTCCGGCCGCACCGAACTGCACCGCGCCATCGACACCGAGGGCCGCACCGCCGACCGGCGCGACGACTTCGACGAGGTCTACGGCGACTGGGAGGCCCTGCGGGAGGCCGCCGCGCCCGGCATGGCGCCCGAGCGGATCGACGCCGACGTGCGGGCCGCGCTCGCGCAGGCCGCCGACGACCCCACCCGGCTCGCCGACGCCGAGGCGCTCGCCCTCCTCCACGCCGACGGGCCCGCCCTCGACGCGCTCTGCCGCATCGCCGACGACCTGCGGCGGGACGTCGTCGGCGACGACGTCACGTACATCGTCACGCGCAACATCAACTTCACCAACGTCTGCTACACCGGCTGCCGCTTCTGCGCCTTCGCCCAGCGGCGCACCGACGCCGACGCGTACACGCTGTCCCTGGAGCAGGTCGCCGACCGGGCCGCCCAGGCGTGGGACGTCGGTGCGGTCGAGGTCTGCATGCAGGGCGGCATCCACCCCGACCTGCCCGGCACGGCCTACTTCGACATCGCGCGGGCGGTGAAGGAGCGGGTGCCGGGCATGCACGTGCACGCCTTCTCGCCGATGGAGATCGTCAACGGCGCGTCCCGTACGGGCCTGTCCGTACGGGAATGGCTGACCGCGGCGAAGGAGGCCGGGCTCGACACGATCCCCGGCACGGCGGCCGAGATCCTCGACGACGAGGTCCGCTGGGTCCTCACCAAGGGCAAGCTGCCGGCCGCCACGTGGATCGAGGTCGTCAAGACCGCGCACGAGCTCGGGATCCGCTCCTCGTCCACGATGATGTACGGGCACGTGGACCAGCCGCGGCACTGGCTCGGGCACTTCCGGCGGCTCGTGGAGATCCAGCGGGAGACGGGCGGCTTCACGGAGTTCGTCACGCTGCCGTTCATCCACACCAACGCGCCCGTGTACCTCGCGGGCATCTCCCGCCCCGGCCCCACCATGCGGGACAACCGGGCGGTCACGGCCATGGCCCGGCTGCTGCTCCACCCGCACATCCCCAACATCCAGACGAGCTGGGTCAAACTGGGCGCGGAGGGGGCGGCGGAGATGCTCCGCTCCGGCGCGAACGACCTCGGTGGGACGCTGATGGAGGAGACGATCTCCCGCATGGCGGGCTCCTCGTACGGCTCGTACCGGTCGGTCCGGGACCTGGTCGCGATCGCGGAGGCGGCGGGGCGGGGGGCGCGTCCGCGGACGACGCTGTACGGGGAGGTGCCGGCGGAGCGGGTTGCGGTGGCGGCGGCGTCGGACGGGCATCTGCCGGAGTTGCTGCCGGTGCTGGAGGACTAGCGTCCGGTGAGGGCGGGGCGTTTCGGCTGACGTGGTGGCGGATTCCGCCGGACACGCGCCGTCGTGGCGGATCGCCGTTGCGGCGGGGGAATTGCCCCGGTCCCGCCCTTTCACCGTTTCCCGGGGCAAGCCCCGGACCCCGCGGGGCGAGCCGGGCCGGTTGCCCGGAGCCCCGGGGGCGGTCGGTCGGCGGGTGTCCGCCTGGGTGTGTGAGGCGGGCTCTCCTGGGGGCGGCCCCGGACCCGCAGGGCCCGGGGCCGGTTGCCCGGATCCCGCGGGGGCGGGCAGTCGGCTGGCGTCGGCCCGGGCGTGGGAGGCGGGCCCCGCGGGGCGCAGCCCCGGCCCCGCGGCTTCGTTGCCGGGTTGTCCCGGATGTTGCTGTCTTGTCGAGATGCCTCGACAGGACGGCGACCTCGCGCCGTTTAGGGTGGCCCGCATGTCTTGGCCTCAGAACCCTCAGCAGCCCCACCAGCCGCAGCAGCCACCGGAGGCCACGGCCGTCGACCAGCCGGCCGTGGCGCCGCCGCCCGGCGCGGTCCACCACCAGCCCACGGTCTTCGCACAGCCCGCCGCCACGCCGCCCGCCCCGGCGCCGAACGGCGGCGGCACCCACGCCCAGGCGACCGTCTTCGCCCAGCCCGCCGTGCAGCCGCCCGGCCCGCCCCCGCGGGATCCGGGCAACCGGCCCCGGGGCC
>NZ_JBPQTW010000088.1:0-26532 GCF_051386535.1 Streptomyces sp. URMC 127 | reverse complement strand
CCCCGGCCCCCTCCGCCGCGAACCCCGGCACCCTCTCCTCCGAGGTGACCGCCACGGCGCGGTCGGCGGACGACGACCCCTGCGCGAACCTCTCGTACGGCTGAGCAGGGGAGTGAAATGCCGGGTTTACCCGTACAAGCGGTAAATTTCACCTAGAAGCGATCGACAGGAACACCGACCTCCATCCGAGGAGCACCGCCATGCCCGCCACCACCCGGGCGCTTCCCCGGCCGCTGCAGGCCCTGGTCGCCGTCCTGGCCGCCGCCCTGCTCGCCCTGGCCGGAACGGTCCTCGCCCCCGCCCCCGCGGCCCGCGCGGCGACCGGCATCGACACCGTCGCCGAAGCGCTGCGCAAGGGCCCGGTCTACGTGGACCCCCGGGTGAGCGCCCAGCTCCCGCCCGCCGAGGCCGAGGCCCTGGCCAAGAAGATCGAGGACGCCGGCAAGCCCGTCTTCGTGGCCGTCCTGCCCGACAGCGCCGAGTTCCCCAGGGCCACCGTCTTCCAGGACCTGCGCACCAAGGTCGGCATCGCCGGCGTCTACGCGATCCGCCTCGGCGACGCCTTCAACGCCCACGCCGACTCCAAGGTCATGTCGCGCAACGCCGTCCGCAACCTCGTCGGCACCGTCCAGCGCTCCGGCGGCGACGCCACCACCATGCTCAACGGCTTCGTCGACCAGGCCGACCGGCAGGCCCGCGGCCGGGCCCCCGACTCCTGGGGCGGCACGGACTCCGGCGTGAGCGCCACCGGGCTGATCACCGGCGGGGCGATCGTCGTCGCGGGCGGCGCCGGCGCGTACGCCCTCTACCGCCGCAACAAGCGCAAGCGCGAGGAGCGCGAGCAGGCCGAGCTCGACGCCCTGCGCGTCGTCGTCGACGAGGACATCACCGCCTTCGGCGAAGAGCTCGACCGGCTCGACTTCCACCCCTCCGAGCCCGGCGCCGACGACGCCATGCGGCGCGACTACGAGGAAGCCCTCGACGCCTACGAGGACGCCAAGGCCAAGATGGCCGCCGTGAACCACCCGCAGGACGTCACGGCCGTCACCGAGAGCCTCGACAAGGGCCGCTTCGCCCTCGCCACCCTCGCCGCCCGCCGCACCGGCGCCCCCCTGCCCGAACGCCGCCTGCCCTGCTTCTTCGACCCGCGCCACGGGCCCTCCGTCCAGGACGTCCAGTGGGCGCCCCCGGGCGGCGCCCCCCGCACCGTCCCCGCCTGCGCGGCCGACGCGGCCCGCCTGGCCGAGGGCGAGGAGCCCCTCTCCCGCACCGTCCAGACGCCCGACGGCCGCCAGCCGTACTGGAACGCCGGCCCCGCCTACGCCCCCTGGGCCGGCGGCTACTTCGGCGGCGGCATCCTCCCCGGCCTCCTCATGGGCACCATGCTCGGCGGCCTCCTCTCCGGCCCCGCCTACGCCGCCCCCGCCGACACCGGCCCCGACGGCGGCGACTGGACCGGCAGCGACTACAACTCCGACGACTTCGGCGGCGGCTGGGGCGACGGCGGCGGCCTCGGCGGCGGGGACGGCGGCGGCTTCGGAGGCGGCGACTGGTGAGCCGGCGACTGGTGAGCCGGTGACGGAGCGCGCACCGGCCGGCCGGGCCCGGCCGCCGGAACGTACGGGCCCCACCCCCGTGTGCCGCCGGAGCGCGCTCCGCTCCCCCGCATGCCGGGGAGGCACACCCCGGATCCTGGCACCCCGTTGCTGAAGGAACCCTGAGTCTTCCTGAAGGAGACTTCAGGCGCCGGACCACGCCCGCGCGCCATGCTGAAGGCATGCGAATACTGGTGGTTGAGGACGACCGCCGGCTCGCGGAGCTGCTGCGCCGCGGCCTGGTCGCCGAGGGGTTCGCGGTGGAGGTCGCGCACGACGGGCACACGGGCCTGCACCTCGCCGCCGAGGACACCTACGACGTGATCGTGCTCGACGTCATGCTGCCCGGCCTCAACGGCTACCGCGTGTGCGCCCGGCTCCGCGAGGCCGGAGTCTGGACGCCCGTGCTCATGCTCACCGCCAAGGACGGCGAGTACGACGAGGCCGAGGGCCTCGACACCGGCGCGGACGACTACGTCACCAAACCCTTCTCCTACGTGGCCCTCGTCGCCCGGCTGCGCGCCCTCGTGCGCCGCGGCCGGCCCGCGCGGCCCGCCCTCATCGCCGTCGGCGACCTCCGGATCGACCCCGCGACCCGCAGCTGCCGGCGCGGCTCCGCCGATCTGCAGCTGACCGCGCGCGAGTTCGCGGTCCTGGAGTACCTCGCCCGGCGCGACGGCGAGGTCGTGGCCAAGGCCGAGATCCTCGCGCACGTGTGGGACGAGGCGTTCCAGGGCGACGTGAACATCGTGGAGGTGCACGTCAGTTCCCTGCGCCGGAAGATCGACGCGCCCTTCGGGCGGCACAGCATCCAGACCGTGCGCGGCGTCGGCTACCGGCTGGCGGCCGACGCCCCGGGCCGGTGAGGCGACGGCCGGCCGGCCGGTTCCGCGGGCCGGCCGGCCGGCCGCGCCGGAGCCCGGGACGGCGCCCCGGCCCCGTGCGGCGGCCCGGGCGCCGGCGGCTCCGGCTGCGGCCCGCCTCGATCCGGGCCCGGCTGACCTGGCTCGTCGCCGTCTCGGCCCTCCTCCCGCTGATCGCCGGCGCGGCCCTGGCCGCGGGCTCGCTGCGCGACTACCTGGCGCGCGAGGCCGTCGACTACACGAGCCGGAAGGTCGCCGCCGTCCCCCGGCTCGTCGACTACGACCCGGACGCGCAGATCTTCTACACCGCCGCGAAGCTGCGCGACGACCCCCGGCTGGAGGTGTCCGTGGGCGTCGCGGACCGCCGGCCGAACTGGGAGCCGGGCCCCCGGATGCCGGACCACGAACCCGCGCACGGCAGCGAGGTGCTGTCGCTGTGGCCGTGGACCGACCCCGGCAGCAGGAGCCCCGTCCTCAGCTACATCCAGTCCGGCACCGAAGGCCTCTACCTGCACGTCGCCAACCGGCTCCGGGACGAGCAGCGCCGCCTCAACCACATGGTCCTGGCGCTGGCCGGCGCCGCCCTGGTGCTGACGGCCTGCCTCGCGGGCGCGACCTGGTTCGTGGCCGGGCGGGTGCTGCGCCCGGTGGAGGCGATCCGCACCCAGTTCGCCGAGCTGTCCGCGCGCCACCTCGACCGCCGCGTGCCCGTGCCGGGCACGCGCGACGAAGTGGCCCGGCTCGCCGCGACGATGAACAAGACCCTCGACCAGCTGCAGGCCGCCGTCGACCAGCAGCGCCGGTTCGTCGGCGACGCCTCCCACGAGCTCCGCAGCCCGCTGGCCGCCCTGCGCGCCGAGCTGGAGATCGCGCTCGCGCACCCGGAGCACGCGCAGTGGACGGCGGTGGCCGAAGCGGCCCTCGGCGACACCCGCCGGCTGCAGAGCATCACCACGGACCTGCTGCTGCTCGCCCGCCTGGACGCGACCGGCACCGACGGGCTCCCGGGCGCCCAGCCCGTCGACCTCACCGCGCTCGTCCGCGAGGAGACCGCCCGCCGCCCGCCCGGCCCCCGGACCCTCGACCTGCACCTCGACGCCCCCGGGCCCCTCACCGTGGGCGGCCGCCACACCCTCCTGGCCCGCCTCCTCGGCAACCTCCTGGACAACGCCGAGCGGCACGCCGAACACACCGTCACCGTCCGCCTCGGCCACGACCCCGGCCGGCGGCTGGCGGTCCTGCACGTCGAGGACGACGGCCCGGGCATCCCGCCCGCCGACCGCCTGCGCGTCTTCGAGCGCTTCACCCGGCTCGACGACGCCCGCACCCGCGCCACCGGCGGCACGGGCCTGGGCCTCGCCATCGCCCACCACATCGCCACCGTCCACCGCGGAACCCTGGCCGTCACGGACAGCCCGCGCGGCGCGCGCTTCACCACCACGCTCCCGTGCCTGCCGGGCACGGACCTCACGGTCCAGGACGTGGTGGACGGCATCCCCGGCCGGTGAAGGCCGCCCCCGGCCCGGTGACCGTACCGTGACGAACCACTCGTCCCGGGGGCGCCATGACGCGGCGATCGCTGGGTATACGCGGCTCGACGGACGCTTATCGCCAGGTCAGGTCAGCAGGTCAGGTCAGCAACGAGGGAGCCGCCGGATGGTTGTGATCGAAGCCCCGTACGGGGACGCCGCCCGTGCGCGTCACGCGACGGCGGAGTTCCTGGCCCGCCACTGCCCGTGGGCGGACCCCGACGCCGTCGTCCTGGTGGTGTCGGAGCTGGTCACCAATGCCATACGGCACGCCGGCGGCTGGTGGCGGCTGTGCGTGCGGGCCGTGCAGGACCGGCTCGTGGTGGAGATCGTCGACACGAGCCCGCGGCCGCCGCAGCCGCGCACCCCGGACCTCGGCGGGGGCGGCGGGCTGGGGCTGCACATGGTCGAGCGGCTGGCCGGCCTGCTGGAGGTCGACCGGCGCCCGGACGGGAAGACCGTACGGGCGACGTGGGTGGAGCCCGCGGCGGTCGGGGCGTAGCGGGGGGCCGGGGCGTAGCGCCCGGGCCCGGCGAGGCCGGGCCCCGGCCCAGGGGCCGCCGCCTGCCGCTACTTGCGCCCGTTCCCCTGTCCGAGCATCCCCGCCCGCAGCCGGCCCAGGATCCTCGTCAGCAGCCGGGAGACGTGCATCTGCGAGATGCCCAGCTCCGCGCCGATCTCCGACTGGGTCATCTCGCCGCCGAACCGCATCCGCAGGATCTGCCGGTCGCGCTCGTCCAGCTCGGCGACGAGCGGTTTGAGCGCGTGCAGGTTCTCCACGCCCTCCAGGGCGGGGTCGGGCCCGCCGAGCCGGTCGGCGTAGGTGGTGCCGGTCTGGTCGGAGCCGTCGTCCACGGGGACGTCGATCGAGCCGGCCGTGTAGCCGTTGCCCGCGACGATGCCCTCGACGACCTCCTCGCGGCTGATGCCGAGGTGCTCGGCCAGCTCGGCGGGGGTCGGGGCGTGATCGAGCCGCTGGGAGAGCTCGCCGGTGGCCTTGGCGAGCTCGACGCGCAGCTCCTGCAGCCGCCGGGGCACGTGCACCGACCAGCCGGTGTCGCGGAAGTGCCGCTTGATCTCACCCACGATGTACGGGACGGCGAAGGTCGTGAACTCCACCTCGCGCGAGAGGTCGAACCGGTCGATCGCCTTGATCAGGCCGATCGTGCCGACCTGGATGATGTCCTCCATCTGGTCGCCGCGGCTGCGGAACCGGGAGGCGGCGAAGCGCACGAGCGAGAGGTTTATCTCGATCAGGGTGTTGCGTGCGTACTGGTAGGCGGGAGTGCCCTCCTCCAGCTCCCGCAGCCGTGCGAAGAAGAGCCCGGACAGCGCGCGGGCGTCCCGCGGTGCCACTGTGGTCGCGTCCTCGATGTACGGCAGCCCCCCGACCGCGTCTTCGAGCCGCTGCGGGGCAGCCGCCGAATGCTCCGTCGTCAACGTGGATGCCGTGTCGGTCACATCGTCCTCCCCAGATCGGTGGTGGCCTCCGCCCGCCTACCCGGTGACCCGTGGCCCATGCCTACCGGTTCGCGGAGAGGCGCGGAAACGGAAGGAAATACGACGGATCGTCAGGCATGGGGCACCCGGCAGGACGTAGGGCCGGACGTATGACCGGACCTGCGACCGTACCCGCGCCCGTACCCGCGGCCGGGCGCACGGAGCGGGCAGCCCCACGACGCCGGACGGCCACCCGCACGTTCCCCGCGCGTCACCGGCGGACGTGAGCATGCCACGCATGACCGCACCGATACCGGCCCGCCGCACCGCCGTCGCCCTCGCCGCCACCCTCCTGGCCACGGTCGTCACCGCCACCGCCACCGCCACGGACGCCACCGCCGCCGACGCCGGGCGCCCGGCCGCCGTCACCGCGGGCGCCGGCGCCAGCGCGGGCACGGCGGCCGCCGCGCGCACCTCCGGCCCCGCGGGCCTCAAAGGTGTCGACTACCCCACCTGGCAGCGCGATGTGCAGGCCGTCGTCGACCGGGCCCTGCCCTACGTCAAGGAGCGCACCGAAAACGCGCACGGCCGGAAGCAGGCCATCGTCCTCGACATCGACAACACCTCGCTGGAGACCGACTTCCACTGGACGTACCCCACGCCGGCCGTCCAGCCCGTGCGGGACCTGGCCCGCTACGCCCACGCCCGCGGCGCCGCCGTCTTCTTCGTCACCGCCCGCCCCGGCATCCTCGACGGGCTCACCGAGCACAACCTGCGCGACGCCGGCTACCCGGTGGGCGGCCTGTACGTACGCCACCTCCCCGACCTCTTCCAGGACGTGAGCACGTACAAGACCGCCAAGCGCGCGGAGATCGAGAACAACGGCTACACGGTCATCGCGAACATCGGGAACAACACGAGCGACCTGGTGGGCGGCCACGCGGAGCGGACCTTCAAGCTGCCGGACTACGACGGCAAGCTCTCCTGAACCACCCGGCGGCCGACCGGCAGCCACCAGGCAGCCACCCGTCGATCACCCGGCCCGTACGGACATCAGCGCCGCGCCTTCGCCCGGTCGAGCGCGGCCACGCCCAGCGCCGCCAGGCCGATCTGGATGAGCCATTCGATCCAGTCGATCCCCTTGGTGTCGTCCACGCCCAGCCAGTGGGCGATCGCCGCCCCCAGGAAGGCGGCCGCGATGCCCACCACGATCGTCCACAGCACGCCGATGTGCTGGCGCCCCGGCACGACCAGCCGGCCCAGCACACCGATGATCAGACCGATGATGATTGCACTGAAAATTCCGGAGATTTCCACGGCTCCCCCTCTTGCAGCCTGTTGCCGCCCTTCCGGACCGGTTCCTCTCGGTACTTCTGCCCAGCCGCCCGGCGGCGCATGTCCGCCCGTCCGCCTGCCGCGCCCTGCCTAGACTGGTCGTGCCGCGCACACGGACGCGCGGCAGGAACGGGAGAGCGACAGTGGCCGCAGGAGTCGGAAGCTTCGAGGACGCCTACGTCGAAGGGGGCTTCGGCGAGGGCCTCGGCGACCCCGCGGCGGACGTCCTCACCGAGGCCGCCGCGGCCTTCGGGCTGCTCGCCTCGCCCGCCCGGCTCCACCTGGTCTGGGCCCTGGCCCAGGGCGAGAGCGACGTCACCGCCCTCGCCGAGCGCGTCGGCGGCGCCCTGCCCGCGATCAGCCAGCACCTGGCCAAGCTGAAGCTGGCCGGGCTCGTGCGGTCGCGCCGCGAGGGCCGGCGCATGGTCTACCTCGTGGACGACCCGCACGTCGTCACGATCGTCCGGCTGATGGTGGGCCAGCTCGCCGACCGCAAGGCCGGGGCCGCCGCCGGGGCCGCCGGTGCCCGCGGCGCCGCCCGCACCGGGCGCCTCCATGGCCTGGGCGCCTGACCGCCCCGCCGCGCGAGGACGAGCCGCAGACGCCACCGGCACCACCGGCACCACCGCTCTGGAAGTCCTGCGCGCGCTGGAGAGCGGGCCGCGCGGCCTGACGGAGGCCGAGGCGGACGCACGGCTCGCGCGCCACGGCGAGAACGTCTTCCCCGGCCGCCGCCCCGACCCGTGGCCGCGCCGCTTCGCCCGCAGCCTGCGCGACCCCTTCACCGCCGTCCTCCTCTCCCTCGGCCTGGTCTCGGCGGCGCTCGCCGCCTGGGGCACCGCCTGCGTGATCGCCGTCCTCGTCACGGTCAGCTGCGTGCTGCGCGCCACCGGCGAGCACCGCGCCGACCGCTCGGCGGCCGCCCTGCGCGAGCTGGTGGCCGCCACCGCGACCGTCCGCCGCCGCCCCGCGGAAGGCGAGGAGCCGGTGACCCGCGAGCTGCCCGTCGAACAGCTCGTCCCCGGCGACGTCGTGCTCCTCGCGCCCGGCGACCTCGTCCCCGCCGACCTGCGGTTGCTCAAGGCCACGGGCCTGACCCTGCACGAGGCGGCGCTGACCGGCGAGTCCGTGCCCGTCGCCAAGGGCGCCGCCGACCTCTGCCTCCAGGGCAGCAGCGTCGTCTCCGGCAGCGCCACCGGCGTGGCCGTCGTCACCGGCGCGGACACCGTCCTCTCCGGGGCCCTGCCGCGCGAGCGCGGGCCGCGGCCCCCCGGCCCCTTCGACCGCTCCGTGCACGGGATCGCCCGGATCCTGGTGCGGTTCATGCTGCTCACCGCGCCCCTCGTGCTCGTCGCGAGCGCGCTGCTGCGCGGCCGCGGCCTGGAGACCCTGCCCTTCGCCGTCGCCGTGGCCGTCGGGCTCACCCCCGAGATGCTGCCGGTCGTCGTTACGACCGCCCTTGCCCGCGGCGCGGCCCTCCTCGCCCGCGGCGGCGAGGTCATCGTCAGACGGCTGCCCGCCCTGTACGACCTCGGCGCCGTCGACGTGCTGTGCGTCGACAAGACCGGCACCCTCACCCAGGACCGGCCCGTCTTCGACCGCGCCGTCGGCCCCGAGGGCCGCGACGACCCCGCCGTGCTGCACTGGGCCGCCGTCGCCGCCCTGTGGACGCTCCACCTGGCCGAGCTGCCCGCCCCCGACGCCCTCGACGAGGCCCTCCTCGACGCGGACGAGGAACGGGGCGCCGGCGCGGACGGCGTCGAGGGCGTCGCGGCGCTGCCGTGCGGGCCCGGGCGCCGGATCGCTTCGGCGCTCGTGCGAGTGCCGGGCGGGTTCGCACCGGGCGGGTACGGGCCGGGAGGCGACGCCCTGGCAGGCAGTGCCCCGTACGGTGCGGAACCGGTGCTGCCCGGCAACGTCCGTACGCTCACGGCCGGACGCGGCCCCGCGCCCGCGTACGTGCTCGTGGTCAAGGGCGCCGCGGAGGACGTGCTGGAGCGGTGCACGCGGGTGGCGGACGGCGCGGGGGACACCGGCGGCGGCCGGGACGGCAGCGGCCGCGCGCCCGGCGCCCGCTTCGCCGGAGGCCGGCCCCTCGGCCCCGCGGACCGTGCCCGCCTCGCCGCCCGGGCGGACGCCCTCGCCGCGAGCGGGCTGCGCGTGCTCGCCGTCGCCCTCGCCGAACGCCCGCCGGGCGCGGGCCCGTACGCCCCCGAGGACGAGCAGGCACTCACCCTCATCGGCTTCGTCGGCCTGCGCGACGCCCTCGCGCCCACCGCCGCGGAGGCTCTGACCGTCCTCGCCGGCCGCGGCGTCGCCGTCAAGGTCCTCACCGGCGACCACCCCGGCACGGCCGCCCGGGCCTGCCGCGAACTGGGCCTCGACCCCGGCGAACCCCTGACCGCCGCCCGCATCGACGCCGCCGGCGACGCCGAACTCGCCCGGCTCGCCGCCCGCACCACCGTCTTCGCCCGCTGCGCCCCCGAGCACAAGGCCCGCGTCGTCCGCGCCCTGCGCACCGCCGGGCACACGACCGGCTTCCTCGGCGACGGCGTCAACGACCTGGCCGCCCTGCACGCCGCCGACGTCGGCATCTGCCCGCGCGGCGGAGTGCCCGTGGCCCGCGAGGCCGCCGACGTCGTCCTCGCCTCGAAGGACCTGACGGCCCTCGGCCGCGCCGTCGTCACCGGCCGCCGCAGCACCGGCCACATCGCCGCCTACCTGCGCATCACGCTCTCCTCCAACCTCGGCAACGTCATCGCGATGCTGACGGCGGGTCTGCTGCTGCCGTTCCTGCCGATGCTGCCCGCCCAGGTCCTCGTGCAGAACCTGTGCTTCGACGCGGCCCAGCTCTCCCTCGCCTTCGACCGCCCCGCCGCCACGGTCCACGAGCGGCCCGCGGTCCTGCGGCCCCGCGCGCTGTTCCGCTTCATGACGGCCTTCGGCCTCCTGAACGCCGCCGCGGACCTCGCGACCTTCGGCGTCCTGGCCCTGACCCTGCACTCCGCCGGCAGCACCGGCGGCCGGGCGGCCTTCCACGCCGGCTGGTTCACGGAGAACCTGCTCACCCAGGCCCTGGTGATGCTCCTGCTCCGCGCCGGCCGGGACGCGGCCGAGCGCCGCGCCCCCCTGCCGGTCCGCCTGGCCACCACGGGCCTGGCCGTCGTGGGCCTGCTCCTGCCGCTGACCCCGCTGGGCCCGGCCCTCGGCATGACGGCCCTGCCGCCGCTGTACTACGGCCTCATGGCCGTCGTCCTGACGCTGTACGGGGCGGCGCTGGCGGTGGCGCGGGCCCGGTACGACCAAAGCCCGGCAGCACGGCTGCCGGGCCTTCGGTGACGGACCTGGATCAGGCCTGCTTCGTCTCCCAGAAGATGCGGTCGATCTCGGCGATGAGCTCCAGCGCCTTCTCGCCCGTCTTCGGGTCGTTGGACGCCTTGGCCGCGCTCAGGGCCTTCAGGGTGTCGTTGACCAGCTGGTGCAGCTGCGGGTACTTCTCGAAGTGCGGCGGCTTGAAGTAGTCGCTCCACAGCACCGAGACGTGGTGCTTGGCGAGCTCCGCGCGCTGCTCCTTGATGATGAGCGCACGGGTGCGGAAGTCCGCGTCCTCGTTCGCCTGGTACTTCTCCTGGACGGCCTTGACCGACTCCGCCTCGATGCGGGCCTGGGCGGGGTCGTAGACACCGCAGGGCAGGTCGCAGTGGGCGCTGACTCGCACCTTGGGTGCGAACAGGCGGGAGAGCATAGAGCTGTCCTTCCTCGTGATCGTCTTCTCAGGTGCGAGATTACTCGGTGTGGGAAGGCTTTTCTCGGGTGCCCCGGGGGGCTTAGGACAAAAGACCGGTGTCAGGCTGGGACTGGTGGAGGATACGGACCGGGAGGAGCCGTGGTGCAGGAGCAAGTGGACGAGCGCGGGCAGGAGCAGGACCGCGAGCGCCGCGGACTGCTGCGGATCGGGCTGGCCGAGGTCTACAACCCGTCGATGGTGCCGACGCTGAACCCCGGGGACCAGCTGGTCGTCCAGTACGGAGCGGTGGTGCGGCCGGGTGACGTGGTGGTGCTGCGCCACCCGTTCCGGCAGGACCTGCTGATCGTCAAGCGCGCCGTGGAGCGGCGCGAGGGCGGCTGGTGGGTCCGCGGGGACAACCCGCTCGTGGAGAACGACAGCCGGGAGTTCGGCGCCGTGCCGGAGGAGCTCGTGGTGGCCCGCGCGCTGGTGCGGCTGCGGCGGCCCCCGGAGGCGGGTCAGCGCTCGGCGGGCGCGGTGCTGTCGTGGCTGGCGTCGGCGCTCAGGCCGGTGCGGTCGCTGCCCGCGGGGGCCTCGGCCGCGCGGCTCTCCAGGCGCTTGCGGGCCCGGTAGGCGGCGACGTTGGCGCGGGTGGCGCACCGGTCCGAGCAGTAGCGGCGCGAGCGGTTGGTCGAGGTGTCCAGGTAGGCGTTGCGGCAGGGCGCGGCCTGGCAGATGCCGAGCCGGTCGACGCCGTACTCCGTCAGGTGGACGGCCAGGCCCATGCAGGCGGTGGCCGCGTACGAGGCGCCGGCGTTGGCCGCGTGGTCGGCGATGTGCATGTGCCACTTGGGGCGGCCGTCCTCGTCGCGGTACTCGTGCCCGGAGATCTGCGGGCTGACCGGATACTCCATCAGCAGCGCGTTGAGCAGGTCCACGGCGCGCACCTCGTCGCCCTCGGAGGCGGCCTCGAAGACCGCGCGCAGCCGGGCCCGCACGGCTCTGAGCCGGGTCACGTCGCTGTCGCCGGCACGCCGGGCGGCCTGGGCGCTGTTGCCGAAGAGCTCCCGCACGGCCTCGACGGAGGTCAGCGTGTCCGCGCCGCGCGCGGGCTCCTCGCTGTTGACCAGCCGCACAGCGAAGTCCGAGTAATAGGCCAGTTCCACTTGTGGTCCTTACTGTGGGCGGATTAACCTCGGATCGGGCCTGGTAATGGCCGGTACGCAACCGAGGGTATTACACGTGCGACCCGTGGGAGGGACGTCATGACCGAGGCCGTCGTCGGCACGGACTGGAACGCCTGGCAGGAGAGCTGGGACCGGCAGCAGGAGTGGTACCTGCCCGACCGCGAGGAGCGGTTCCGGGTCATGCTCGACATGGTCGAGGCCTTCGCCGGCCCCGCGCCCCGCGTGCTCGACCTCGCCTGCGGCACGGGCACCATCACCGCCCGCCTGCTCGACCGCTTCCCCGGCGCCGAGTCCACCGGCGTCGACCTGGACCCGGCCCTCCTCACCATCGCCCGCGGCACCTTCGCCGGCGACGACCGCGTCCGGCTGGTCACCGCGGACCTCAAGGACCCGGACTGGACCGCCCGGCTGCCCCACGACCGCTACGACGCCGTCCTCACCGCCACCGCCCTGCACTGGCTGCACGAGGACCCCCTGCGCACCCTGTACGGGCAGCTCGCCGGCCTCGTCCGCGACGGCGGCGTCTTCCTCAACGCCGACCACATGCCCGACCCCGCCACGCCCCGCATCAACGAGGCCGAGCGCGCCCTGCGCCACGCCCGCATGGAGCGCGCCAAGGCCGCCGGCGCCCTCGACTGGCGCGCCTGGTGGGACCTCGCCGCCGCCGACCCCGTCCTCGCCGGCCCGACCGCCGAGCGCTTCGAGATCTACGGCGAGCACGCCGACGGCGACACCCCCTCCGCCGCATGGCACGCCCGCACCCTCCGCGAGGCGGGCTTCGCGGAGGCGCGTACGGTGTGGAGCTCGCCGTCGGACGCGATGGTGCTGGCGCTGAAGTAGCGCCTCAAGTCGCAAGCGGCACCGGCTTCCCGCCGGGTCATACTGGGTCGATGCCCATAGCCTCGGTGATCCCGGAGTCCTCCGCCCGCCCGAAGCGCCGCAAGGCGCTGTGGCTCGTCGCCTTGGCCGCGACCGCGGCCTTGGGCGGGCTCGCGTACGTCGTTGCCGGGGGCGAGGGCGCCGCCGCTGACGGGGGTGTTCAGGAACGCCCGGTCGCCTGCTCGGAGGCCATGTACGCGCTGGGCTGGGTGCTTCCCGAGCATGCGAGTGACCAACGGTGCACCCGGCTCAGCGGCCTTGCGGGCCGCACCGAGTCGGGTACCTTCCGCATGCCGCGCGCCGAGGCCCCCCCTGGCTCGCTTCGCTCTCCGGAGAGCGGAACAAGCCGGGCGGGCCGGAAACTGACGGCGTGGTGGAACGCAAGGAAGGACTCGGCCTCGGCATCCTCAGGCCGCCGGGCAGCCTCCAGGCCGACGAGGCGAGGGTGGACGTCCGCTGGGAAGGCGACGGCACCGCAGTCGTCACGTTCGAGACGTTCGATTACTGAGGACCGCTCTCAGGACCGCTCTCAGCCCGGCTCCGCCGTCACCCGGACCTCGCCGGCCCCCGCGCCCGCCCGCACCCGCACCGTGCCCCGCTCGCCCGGCGGGATCCGGGTCGCGTCGGCGCGGGCCGGGCCCCGCACCGTCAGGTGCCAGCCGCGGGGCGCGGGGGGCAGGATCAGCTCCGTGAGGCCGTGCCGCGCCGGGGCGTACGCCAGGCTGTACGCGGCCCGGCGCGGGTCGTAGGAGGATTCCCGCACGACTCCGGCGACGGCCGCCGCGTACGGCTCCGCCGTCCGGGACTTGTTCGGCCGGAAGCGGCCGCGCTCGTCCATCGCGCAGTACGCGCCGCCGTAGCACCACTGCCAGCTCGCCCAGCCCGTGGCGTAGCGGGACATGGAAGTGAGGGCGTCCTCGTAGAAGCGGGCCATGTTCGGCAGGGAGCTGTCCAGCGGGCCCCACTCGCCGATGAGGACGGGGACGCGCATCGCGCGCGGGTAGTGCACGACGGCCGCCTCGTAGGCGGGGAGCCAGCCCGAGGCCGGGTCGTAGTCGCGGCCGGCCTCCATGGCGGCGTTGTAGAAGTGCGGGGCGTAGACGACCTTGGGGTCGCGGATGCGGCCCAGGCCCGTCGGCACCCCCTCGCCGGCCGCCGGGGTGGGCTCCACGAACAGCCAGTGGCGCCGGTCGGCGCGCCGGATCGCGTCCGCCATGCGCTGGTACATGGGCGTGAGCTGCGTGGCCTCGATGCGGCGGGCCGCGTCCGGGATGCTCTCGCCGGGGCGCATGCGGCCCATCGGCTCGTTGATCAGGTCGTAGCCGAGCACCGCCGGGTGGTCCGCGAGCCGGCCCGCGAGGACCTGCCACATGCGGGCCTGGGCGCGGCGCAGGTCCTCGTCCTCGTAGAGGTGCTGGAAGGCGGCCTGCACGGCGGGTTCGAAGTATTCGGCGAACCAGTCGTCGGGGTGGGGCCGGTAGGGCAGGCCGTCGGTGCGGGTGGCCCAGGCGGGGATGCCGCGGTGGCTGCCGAAGGCCGGGCCGTAGACGTCCTGATGGGCGTCGATCACGACGCGGACGCGGTGGCGGTGGGCCCAGTCGAGAATGCGTTCGATCTTGCGCAGGTAGCGCTCGCTGTAGTGGCCGGGACGGGGCTCAAGGTCGTCCCAGAAGACCGCGAGCCGGGCGAAGTTGAAGCCCTGTGCGGCCATGTCGCGCAGGGAGCGCTCGGTGATGTCCGCCAGGGCTTCGTCGCCGCGGTGTTCCTTGTCGGCGAGGTTCCAGCCGCGGAGGGTGAGGGCGCGGCCCTGCTCGTCGGTGAGGGGCGGGATGCCCGGGTCCGCGGGGGCGTCCGTGCGGGTTTCCGCGCGGGTGTCCGTACGGGCCTCCGCGGCCGGTCCCGGCACCAGGAGTGCCAGGACCGCGGCTACGGCGAGGACCGCCGCCTTGCGCAAGCGTCTCTTCGGCATCCGCCGTTCATACCTGCAGCACGACCTTGCCGAACAGGTCGCCACCGGCCATCTTCTCGAACCCCTCGCGGGCCCGGTCCAGCGGGAGGACGGAGTCGATGACGGGCCGTACGCCGCGCGCGGCGCAGAAGCTCAGCAGGTCCGCCAGCTCCTCCTTGGTGCCCATGGTCGAGCCGACGACCTTCAGCTCCAGGAAGAAGATGCGGTTGAGCTCGGCGGCAGGCGGGTTCGGGCCGCTGGTGGCACCGGAGATCACGAGCGTGCCGCCGGGCCTGAGGGACTTCACCGAGTGCGACCACGTCGCCGCGCCGACCGTCTCGATGACGGCGTCGACCCGGTGCGGCAGCCGCGCCCCCGGCTCGAACGCCTCCTCGGCGCCGAGCGCGACGGCGCGCTCGCGCTTGGCCGCGTCCCGGCTGGTCGCGAAGACGCGCAGGCCGGCCGCGGCGCCGAGGGCGATCGCGGCGGTGGCGACGCCGCCGCCGGCGCCCTGCACGAGGACGCTCTGCCCGGGGCGCACGTCCGCGTTGGTGAAGAGCATGCGGTACGCGGTGAGCCAGGCGGTCGGCATGCAGGCCGCCTCCTCGTAGCTGAGCTCCTTCGGCTTGGGCAGCACGTTCCACGCGGGGACCGCGACGCGCTCGGCGAAGGTGCCCTGGTAGCGCTCGGTGAGGATGGAGCGCCCCTCGCGGGGGCCCACGCCGTGGCCGGTCTGGCCGATGACGGAGTGGAGGACGACGTCGTTGCCGTACTCGTCGACGCCGGCGGCGTCGCAGCCGAGGATCATCGGCAGGGCCTCCTCGCCGAGCCCGACGCCGCGCAGGGACCACAGGTCGTGGTGGTTGAGGGACGCGGCCTTGACGTGGACGACGGTCCAGCCGGGGGGTGCCTCCGGCTCGGGGCGCTGCCCCAACTCGAGTCCGTCGAGCGGCTGGTCACGGTCGATGCGTGCGGCGTAGGCGGCGAACATGATCCGAACCTAGCCCCGCCGACTGCCGGGCGGAACCTCGCCGTGGTGTGACACGCGCCGCGCCCGCCGTTCCGTCCAGTCGCCCCTGCCGCAACAGCCGTATCCGCGGCGGAGCCGGCGCCTCCTCATTGACCGGGCGCGAGGGCGGGGGTTGGCTTCGGTTGGCCCCGTGCCACCCGGTGCGGAGCTCACCGAGGGGGGAACCATGCGTCATCCGGCAAGCAACGGAACGGTGCGCGGGAACAGACGGACCGGGCTGACCGGACGGGTGAGGGGGGTGAGGGGGGTGAGAGGGGTGAGACGGACGGCCGTCGTCGGCGCCTTACTGGGCGGCTGCGTCGCCGTGCTGCCCGCGGCCCCAGCGGCCTCCGCGGCCCCAGCGGCCTCCGCGGCCCCTACGGCCCCCACGGCCTCCGCGGCCTCCGCGGCCTCCGCGAAGGCGCATCCCGCCCCGCCCCGCACCGAGCGCGTCAGCGTCGCGAGCGACGGCACCCAGGCCGACGCGGAGTCGTGGGGCGCGTCGCTCAGCGCCGACGGCCGGTACGCCGTCTTCGCGTCCCGGGCGGCCACCCTCGTGCCCGGCGCCGGGTCCGCCGGCCAGGTTTTCGTACGGGACCTGCGGACCGGCAGGACCGAGCTGGTCAGCGCGGCGAGCGACGGCACCCCGGCCGGCACGGGCGCCTCGTCGCCGTCGATCAGCGGCGACGGCCGGTACGTCGTCTTCGACTCGGGGTCCGACCTCGCCGCCGGCAGCAACCCGGACGGCTCCGACGTCTTCCTCCGCGACCGCCGCACCGGGCGGACCGAGGTGCTCGTGAAGAACCGCACCGCCGGCAGCGGCTCCAACCACTCGCCGGCCATCAGCACGGACGGCCGCTACGTCGCCTTCGTCTCCGGCCGCGACGACCTCGTGCCCGGTGACACCAACCAGCGCGAGGACGTCTTCGTCCTCGACCGCCGACGCGGCACCACGCGGCGGGTGAGCGTCGCGAGCGACGGCACCGAGGCCGACGGCATGTCCGGGTACCCCGTGATCAGCGCGGACGGCAGCCGGGTCGCGTTCCGGACGGCGGCCGGCAATCTCGTACCGGGCGCGTCCGCACAGAAACAGCCGCAGAAACCGCCGCAGAAACCGCCGCAGCAGCCCGCCGGGGGACTCGCCCGGCCCGGCCTCTACGGCTTCTACGTGCACGACCTGCACACCGGCCGCACGGAGCGCGCCGCCGAGACGTACGACGGCCTGCCCGCACTGGTCACCGGCGGCACCGGACTCAGCCCCGACGGCCGCTACGCCCTGTTCTCCAGCCCCGAGCAGGTGGCCGAGGACGACACCAACGGCGCCCCGGACGTCTACGCCAAGGACCTGCAGACCGGCGCGACCCGGCGCCTGAGCCTCGCGGCCGACGGCTCGCAGGCGAACGGCGGCTCCTACGGCGCCGCCATGAGCGCCGACGATCAGCGCGTGTTCTTCGCCTCCGACGCCGGCAACCTGGTGCCCGGCGACACCAACGACCGGCAGGACGTCTTCGTACGGGATCTGCGCACCGGCGCCGTCGAGCGGCTCAACGTCGCCGCGGACGGCACGCAGGACAACGGCAACGCGGGCGAGGTCCGCACCGACCTGCTCGGCCGGACGGCCGTCTTCAACAGCTGGGGGAGCAACCTCGTCCCGGGCGACACCAACAACACCGGGGACGTCTTCGTACGCCGGGTCATGCCGTAGACGGAGGAAGCAGATGAAGACGGCGGGCCGGACCTCACCGGTCCGGCCCGCCGTATCACCGCAGGTCAGCGCGTCAGCGCCGGGCCACGCCCTCCGCGCGGGCGGCGGCCGCGACGGCGGCGGTGACCGCCGGGGCGACCCGCTCGTCGAACGGCGACGGGATGACGCACTCGGCGCTCAGCTCGTCCGCGACGACCGCGGCCAGCGCCTCGGCGGCGGCGAGCTTCATGCCCTCGGTGATGCGGGAGGCCCGCACCTGCAGGGCGCCCGCGAAGATGCCGGGGAAGGCCAGGACGTTGTTGATCTGGTTCGGGTAGTCGCTGCGGCCGGTCGCGACGACGGCCGCGTACTTGTGCGCGACGTCCGGGTGGATCTCCGGGGTGGGGTTGGCCATGGCGAAGATCAGGGCGTTCTTCGCCATGGAGGCCACCGCCTCCTCGGGCACCGTGCCGCCCGAGACGCCGATGAACACGTCCGCGCCGTCCAGCGCCGCGGCCAGGGTGCCCGACAGACCGGCCTTGTTCGTGAAGCCGGCCAGGTCACGCTTGACGTCCGTGAGGTCCTCGCGGTCGGCCGAGACGACGCCCTTGCGGTCGCAGACCGCGACGTCGCCGATGCCCGCCTCCACCAGGATCCGGGCGATCGCGACGCCGGCCGCGCCCGCGCCCGAGATCACCGCGCGCAGCTCGCCGAGCGCCCGGCCGGTGAGCCTGGCGGCGTTGCGCAGGGCGGCGAGGGTGACGACGGCCGTGCCGTGCTGGTCGTCGTGGAAGACGGGGATGTCCACGCGCTCCTGGAGCTTGCGCTCGACCTCGAAGCAGCGCGGCGCGGAGATGTCCTCCAGGTTGATGCCGCCGAAGGAGGGCGCGAGGCGCGCGACGGTCTCGACGATCTCGTCGACGCCGCGGCAGTCGAGGGCGATGGGGACGGCGTCGACGCCGCCGAACTGCTTGAAGAGGATCGCCTTGCCCTCCATCACGGGCAGGGACGCCTCGGCGCCGATGTCACCGAGCCCGAGGACGGCGCTGCCGTCCGTGACCACGGCGACGACCTGGGACTTCCAGGTGTAGTCGTGGACGAGCTCCGGGTGGTCCGCGATGGCGCTGCACACCTTGGCCACACCGGGCGTGTAGGCGAGGGACAGGTCGTCCCGGTCGCGCACGGGCACCGTCGCCCGGATTTCCATCTTGCCGCCGCGGTGCAGCGCAAAGGCCGGATCGAAGAACTCGCCATGAGTGTCGTCCGGACCGCTGTCGCTGCGAGGATTCACGATCTCCGCTGCCACTGTATTTGACCCCTTTGTCGAATGTCCGTCGAGGGTAGCCGCCCTGGGTTGCGGGGCGGGTCGGGCTTCGGGTCCGTGTCCGGCCATCGAGATGGCCGCCGCGCGTGGGGTTGGTGCCGCGCGGTACGGATCCGTATGCCGGGCGCGCCGCACACGCGCCCTGGGCCCCTGGTGCGGGGTGTAGCTGGTCTTTCTACCAAATGAGCACTACGGCCTACGAGTGAGTTCCCGCTGACTTGCCGTGGCGCGGTTCAGTGCAGGCACAGGGGCGCGTCAGAACGGTGTCAACTGGGTCGATAAGTCCACGGAGTGAGACAGAGGGCGCGTGAGATACGTCTCGCGCCGGCGGCCGACGGAAGGGGAACCCATGAGTCCGGTAGTCCTGGCCGAGCTGGTACCGACCTGATGCGGCACGGGGATCACCCGTTATCCGATTTTGACATAGCGAGCCCCCCGAATGGAGCAGTCCGGATGGCAAGATGCCCCAATCGCACGAGGTCGCGACATCCAAGGGCGTGTGCTCTGCCCCTCGTGCGTCATCAGCGTTTTCCTGTGTTTGTTCCGTGTTTGCTCCGTGTCCGTCCCGACGGCCGGCCACCCCCTCACCCGCAGGAGGAACCAGCAATGACCGCAAGCACCACCCCTCGCACGGCTGCCGCCAGGAGTCGTTTGGCCGCCGCCGGCGCGATCGCGGTCGCCGGCGCCCTGCTGCTCACCGGCTGTGGCGATCAGCGGGACAAGACCGGCAGCGAGGCCGGTCAGAGCGCCCAGGGCTCGAAGGCTCCCCTCTTCGACAAGCTGCCGAAGAAGATCCAGGACAGCGGTGTCATCAAGGTGGGCTCGGACATCGCCTACCCGCCGGTCGAGTTCAAGAAGGACGGCAAGGTCGTCGGCCTCGACCCGGACCTCGCCGCCGCCATGGGCAAGGAGCTGGGGGTGCGGTTCGAGTTCAACAACGGCACCTTCGACGCCCTGGTCACGGGCCTGCGCTCGAAGCGGTACGACATGGCGATGTCCGCCATGACCGACACCAAGGACCGCCAGCAGGGCATCGACTCCAAGACCGGCAAGAAGGTCGGCGAGGGCGTCGACTTCGTGGACTACTTCAACGCCGGCGTCTCGCTCTACACCAAGAAGGGCGACACCAAGGGCATCTCGGGCTGGGACGACCTCTGCGGCAAGAAGGTCGCGGTGCAGCGGGGGACGGTCTCCGACGACCTGGCCAAGTCCCAGTCCGAGAAGTGCGAGAAGGACGACAAGGACAAGATCAGCATCGAGGCGTTCGACACCGACCTGGAGGCCCAGACCCGGCTGAAGGCCGGTGGTGTGGAGGCCGTCTCCAGCGACTTCCCCGTCGCCGCGTACGCGGTGAAGACCTCGGGCGGCGGCAACGACTTCGAGGTCGTCGGCGACCAGGTGGAGGCCGCTCCGTACGGCATCGCCGTCGGCAAGGACAACGCCCAGCTGAGGGACGCGCTCAAGGCGGCCCTCGACGCGATCATCAAGAACGGTGCGTACGACAAGGTCATGAAGACCTGGGGCGTCGAGGCCGGCGCCGTCAAGGAAGCCAAGCTCAACGGCGGCTCCTGACCCCTCTCCCTCCCCTCGTACGGACGCTGAAAGGCCATACCCCGTGACTGATTCCCCCGAAAAGCCGGAGCCGGACAAGAAGGACCAGCCGGAGCCCGGGAAGGAGGCCGCCGAGAAGAAGGCGGCCGGAACCACCCCGGAGCCGGAGAAGACGGCCGAGGACAAGAAGGCCGCCGACAAGCCGGCTGAAGAGCAGGCCGAGAAGAAGGCGGACGAGGACAAGGCTGCCGCGGACAAGTCCTCCGAGGAGAAGCCGGCCGGCAAGCCGGACCTCGCCAAGAAGGACGCTCCCGCCTCGAAGAAGGACGACCCGGCCGACGACCCGGCGCCGGCGTCTTCCGCCTCAGTCGTGCCGCAGGCCATCAAGGCCATCCCCGTACGGCACTACGGCCGGTGGGTCTCCGCCGTCGTCGTCCTCGCCATCCTGGGCCTCCTGCTCAACGCGTTCGCCAGCGCGAACGTCCACTACAGCGCCATCCCCGACTACCTCTTCGACTCGACGGTCGTCACGGGCCTCGGCAAGACGGTGCTCATCTCCCTCCTCGCGATGCTGCTGGGCCTGGTGCTCGGCATCGTGCTGGCGGTGATGCGGCTGTCGAAGAACCCGGTGACCTCCTCGGTCTCCTGGCTCTACATCTGGTTCTTCCGGGGCACCCCGGTCTACGTCCAGCTGCTGCTGTGGTTCAACCTCGCGCTGATCTTCCCGTACATCAACCTCGGCCCGATCTACCGGGACGAGATGAGCGACTTCATGACGCCGTTCATGGCGGCGCTGCTCGGCCTGGGCCTCAACGAGGCCGCGTACATGTCCGAGATCGTCCGGGCCGGCATCCAGTCCGTCGACGAGGGCCAGACCGAGGCCGCGCACGCGCTCGGCATGAGCCAGGGCAGGACGCTGCGCCGGATCGTCCTCCCGCAGGCCATGCGGGTGATCGTGCCGCCCACCGGCAACGAGTTCATCAACATGCTGAAGACCTCGTCGCTGGCGGCGAGCGCGGCGCAATACCTCGAACTCCTGCGGTCGACCTCCGACATCGGCCAGACCACCGGCGCCACGGTCGAGATGCTCTTCCTGGCCGCCACCTGGTACCTCATCCTGACCAGCATCTTCAGCATCGGTCAGTTCTACCTTGAGCGGCACTACGCCCGCGGTTCGCTGCGCAGTCTGCCGCTCACCCCATGGCAGAAGATCAAGGTCAACCTGGCCTCCTTCAGCAACCGTCCGTCGGGAGGCGTCAGCGCATGAACGCAATGGTGAAGGCCGAGGGCGTCCACAAGTCCTACGGCGCGGCCCACATCCTCAAGGGCATCGACCTGGAGGTCGCCCCGCGCGAGGTGTTCTGCCTCATCGGCCCCTCCGGCTCGGGCAAGTCCACCTTCCTGCGGTGCATCAACCACCTGGAGCAGATCAACGCCGGGCGGCTGTACGTCGACGGCCAGCTGGTCGGCTACCGGCAGCAGGGCGACAAGCTCTACGAGCTCAAGGACAGCGAGGTCGCGAGGAACCGCCGGGACATCGGCATGGTGTTCCAGCGCTTCAACCTCTTCCCGCACATGACGGCGCTCGCGAACGTCATGGAGGCGCCGGTCCAGGTCAAGGGCGAGACGAAGGCCGTCGCCCGCGAGCGGGCCAAGAAGCTGCTGGACCGGGTCGGCCTCGGCGACAAGGCCGAGAACTACCCCTCCCAGCTCTCCGGCGGCCAGCAGCAGCGCGTCGCGATCGCGCGGGCGCTGGCGATGGAGCCGAAGCTGATGCTCTTCGACGAGCCCACGTCGGCGCTCGACCCGGAGCTCGTCGGTGACGTCCTGGACGTCATGCGGGGCCTGGCCGAGGACGGCATGACGATGATCGTGGTCACCCACGAGATGGGCTTCGCCCGCGAGGTCGGCGACTCGGTCGTCTTCATGGACCAGGGCGTGGTGGTCGAGTCGGGCAACCCGCGCGACGTGCTCACCAACCCGCAGCACGACCGCACGAAGGCGTTCCTGTCGAAGGTGCTGTAAGCGGCCGGCGGTACGGATGGGGCGGGGGTACGGGACTTCTCCCGTACCCCCGCCCCATCCGGCACGTGACTGCCTACGGCTGGTTCCTGCTCTCCTCGCGCACGCAGTCGAGGCACACCCACCCCTTACGGACCACGAGCTGAGTGCGTTCCTTCGGGTGCTTGCCGCACCACTCGGAGGGCCCGGACTGGTCGGGTAGATCGCGCTTGATCAGCCTCCCGATCCGGGCGCGGTTGCTCAGTGGCTTGTCCTTGCCGCTCATAGTGGGCTCCATTCCTCAGTCCACTGCCCGAGGGGCGAGCCCGAGCGCCCGGCGCTCCGCATCGGTGGCAATGCGGGCGCCGGACCGGTATCCGGTGCCGTCCCAAAGCGCTGTCGCGCCGGTACTCCGGTGCTCCTTCTCGCCGGCCATCGAACTTCAACGCCCCTCTTCGCTGGACACCGTGACACGGTGATGTTCCCGCTGGCCGGCGAGCGGTTACAGGGACGCAACGTCCCACTTCTGCAACGCTATTCGGTGATCCCCAGAAACTGAGCCAACGTGCGGAGACCAGCCGGACGCGTGGAGCGAGACCACAGGTCATGGACGATGGACACGGCCAGAGTGTGGTGCCGCATCCATGCCGGGGCGACGCGCCGTAGCGCTTCAAGAGCCTTCACCGCTCCCTCGGCCAGCGCCAGGGCTTCCTCGGGTCGCTCGTGCTGGACAGCAAGGCGGACCCGCTCAATGCGCACGGACGACCGGCTGAACACGGACACCAGCCGACCGTCCTGCGGGGGCGGGAGCTCGGCCAGGCGATCAGCCGCGCGCTCCGCGGTGCGCATCATCGCGTTGGCCGTGTCGTAGTCGCCGCTCCTGGCGTACGACGTTGCGGCGGACATCAGCAGGCCACCCCACACGCGGACCCCTTCCGCCGTTCCCCCTTGCTCCCGCTCCACTCCGTCTGCGGCATGCACGGCCAGATACCGCGCATCGTCCAGCCGGTCCTGCCGCTGGTACGCCCACGCTGGGGGAGAAGCTAGTCGCGGGGGAAGCGGTCCGTCTGCAGGGTCATGCCGAGGGGAGTGTCGGTGAGGTCGACCGGCTGGCCGAAGTCCAGCTTCAGGTAGCCGCGGTACTCGCCGTCCTTCGGCAGGGTGTGCAGGTGGCACAGCCCGGTGTACGGGTCCGCGATCAGGTAGACCGGGATCTCACCGGCGGCGTAGGCGGCCTTCTTTTTGCCGTAGTCGCTCTCGCGGGTTTCCCGGGAGATCACTTCGAGGACGAACTCGACGTCCTGGTAGCGCCAGTTCCCCTTCGCGTTCGGCTCGGCACCGTCGGAGACCTTGTAGAGGTCTGGAGCGAAGCCGTTGCTGTAGCCGGGCAGATCGAGCCGGACATCGCTCTCGATGGTGCTCCGTGCTCCGAAGTAAGCCATCAGCTGAGCCAGCACATCCTTGATGATGGCCCAGTGCGTGTGCCTTTGCGGTGACATCACGATTGCCCCCTCCACGATCTCGCCCTTGTATCCCTCGGGGACGATCTCGTAGAGAAGCTCGAACATGTCGTCGAAGCTTGACTCGCCGTGCTCGGCCATCTCGGTCCTGTCGGTCAGTGCGATGGTCACCGTGGCGCTCCTCCCCGCTGCCGCTGGTTTCAGCAGCCGCGCGGTTCAACGATACGCACGGAGGTCCGGATGTGCTGCAGGACGTGTGGGCTGACTCACAGCTCCTTGGCGTTCGGGCGGGCGCGGCCTCGCCGGTAACAGCCGTGCCAGCCACCACGCCGTCGATCCTGTGGGCACGTCAGTCTCCCGGGCGGAGGAGGGCCGTGATGCGGGTGGCCGCTTCGGCGAGGTGGCGGCGGGACGCGGCCAGTTGGTCCGGGGTCACGCCGTGGTCGCGGGCCGCGTCGCGGATGTCGTCGCGGAAGCGGTCCAGGAGGCGGTCCAGGTCGCGGGCCGGGTCCTTGGAGAGGCCGTCCGCGGCCTCGGCCCACTCCGGGGCGGGGCCCGCCGGGGGCTCGGGGTGCCGGGTGGTGCCGTTCGCGCCGGCCGTGCCCGCCGCGCCGGTCGTGCCCGCCGCATCCGCCGCCCCCGCCGCGCGGCCCGCGAACGCGCCGAACTCCCTCGCCAGGGCGCTGACGCCCTCGGCGATGCCGGCCGGCCAGTCGCCGCGCCGCGCGTGCTCCTGGACGTGCTCCTGGACGCGCTCGCTGATGCGCCGGACCTCCTCGCGGGCTCGTTCCTGGGCCTCCCGGGCCTGGTGGCGGGCCTGCTGGGCGTCCTGACGGGCGCGCCGGCTCTCTTCCTGCGCCCGGCGGGCCTGCTCCTTCCACTGCTCCCTCGCCCGGCGGAAGTCCTCCTTCGCTCCGTCGAAGCCGTGGGGGTTCGCCCCCGCGCGGCTCAGCCGGGCGGCCTCGCGCAGCTCGCGCCGCAGGTCGCCCGCGGCGCCCCGGACGTCCTCGCGGATGTCGGCCGCGAGGGCGGACACGGACTCGCGGATCTCCAGCTCCAGGTCGGCCAGTTCGCCCTGGCGCCCGGCGAGTTCGGCGCGGCCGGCCGCGGTGATGGCGTACACCTTGCGGCCGCCCTCGGTGGTGTGCGTGACCAGGCCCTCGGCCTCCAGCTTGGCCAGGCGCGGGTAGACCGTGCCGGCGGACGGGGCGTACAGGCCCTGGAAGCGCTCCTCCAGCAGCCGGATGATCTCGTAGCCGTGGCGGGGCGCCTCGTCGAGCAGCTTGAGCAGGTAGAGGCGGAGCCGGCCGTGGGCGAAGACGGGGGGCATCAGAGGACCTTTCCCTGAGCGGGGGCGTCGGAGGGGGCGTCGTCCGCCCAGTCGTCGAGGCTGTCGCCGGCGTCCGGCCCCTCCAGCAGGGCGACGGCGCCGGAGACGCTGGTGACCTTGACCGAGCCGCGGCCGGAGCCGAGCCGGCCGGTGATGTTCCGCGCGCCGAACTGGTCCTGCACCCACAGCTCCGGGAAGGAGCACGAGACCGGGCCGACCGTCGTGCCCGCCTCCACCGTCGCGTCCGCCGAGGACGGCAGCCGCACGGCGACCTCGCCCGAGACGGTGGTGACCGCCAGGTCGACGCCCGGCGCGGCCGGCGACACGTCGATCACCACGTTGCCGCTGACCGAGTCGGCCTTGATCCGGCCGCCCGAGCACTCCACGATCGTGAGGTCGCCGGAGACGCCGTTGCAGCGCACGTCGCCACCGAGGCGCTGGGCCTCCACCCGGCCCGAGACCGTCTCGGTGCGGACGTCGCCGGTGAGGCCGACGAGCGTGGTGTCGCCGCTGACCCCCGCGACCTTGGTGTCGCCCGCGATGCCGGAGACCACGGCGCTCGCCCCGACCACGCCGACCTTGACGTCGGCGGTCGCCGGCACGGTGAGGGTCACGTCGGCCGAGCGCTTCCAGCTCTTGCGGCCGAGCCAGCCGAGGAGGGTCTTCTTCGACAGGTCCTCGTATCCGACGGTCAGCCTGCCGCCCTCGTGGACGACCTTCAGCGGCGGGCCGTCGAGCGCCGTCAGCTCCAGGTGGGCCGGGCCGCCTTCCGTGCCGACGACGTTGACCGTGCCGTTCACGACGGTCACGTCGAGGACCGAGACCGGGCCCTCAAAGGTGATCTTCTCCGGTGCGGACAGCGACCACTCGGACTCTGCGGGCATGCCGGACCCCCTCTTGCGTGTCAGGACGTCGAAACGCGACTGCGTACGAGACGCAACCTATCGCGTCTTCCAGAAACACGATATATCGCGGTCGGGCGAAGTCAAGCGCCCGTCGTTGGCATAGCGTTGTCGCATGTCCGCTACTGATCACAGCCGCGCGGCGGGGGTCCTGCTGCTCTGCCGGGCCGAGCCCGGCCGCGTCCGGCCCTCCGCCCAGCTCCTGAACGAACCGCTCCTCCTGGTCCCGGCGGGAGAGGGGTGGAGCGTGCTGATTCCCGGCGAGGACTCCTGGCGCACCGAGGGCACCGACCTCGCCACCGCCACGGCCGGCTGGGCCCACGCGCTGGCCGTCGCCGAGCCGTGGCCCGTCGTGGGCCTGTGGTGGGACGAGGCGGGAGCGGGCTTCGTCGTGGCGTCGGGCTTCCGGCGGACCGCCGCGTACGCGTGGGTCGCCGACGGCACCCCGGTCGGGGAGGAGCCGGCCATGACCGCGCTGCGGGCCCGCACCGGGCTCGACCCGGTCCTCGACGGGGCCGCGCTCGACGGGCTCACCCGGCCCGACGCGGACGCCGACGCGTGTGCCCGCGTTCGCGGGCTGATCGCCGTTCTGTCACGTACCGGGCTGCACCTGCCGCCCGGTCTCGCCCCGGGCGTCCCCGCGGACGGCCTGCGCGCCTCCGCGGGCGCGCTCCCGGCGGCGGAGGCCGTCTACTGGCCCGGCTGGCGCGAGGCGGTACGGGCCGGGTTCGACGCGGCGGAGGGGGGCCGGTTCGGCGCGTGGACGCG
>NZ_JBPQTW010000087.1:0-26556 GCF_051386535.1 Streptomyces sp. URMC 127 | reverse complement strand
GAGGGGGACACGCGAGCGGAGGGAGCGGAGGGGGCGGACCAGGAAGGCCCGCTCGTCTTCCACAGGAGCGCGTTCGGGACGTTCACCGCCTTCGACGCGTGAAACGCGACGCCTGCCTCTTGTCGGCACCTGACGTCTCCCGTCCCGCCTTCCCGGCTACTGCTTCTGCTTGCCGTGCTTGACGACCTTCGTCAGGACGTACCGCTTGCCCGAGCCGGGCTTGCCGATCTCGTGGTAGAGCCGCGGCTCCTTGACGGTGCCGCTGACGCTCCAGTTGCGCTTGAGCTCGCACGAGCCGATGCGCAAGGACATGCCTTCGACCTTCCCGCCCTCCTTGACCGGCTTCCACGTGCCCGCGCCGTCGCAGTCCTTCGGCTTGTCCTTGCCGGTGCCGTCCCACACGTAGTTGTCGAGCCCGTCGGCCTCCGCCGCGCCGTCCTCGGCCAGCCTGACCGTTCCGCCGCGGCCGTCGGTCCAGGTGCCCGCCAGCTGCTCCGTTTCGAAGCGGGGCGGCTGGTAGACGCTGACGAGACCGGTCCCGTACGCGATCGCGCCCACGGCGCCGACGGCGAGCCACGCAAGGGCTCCGTCCCGCGACACCCTCCGGGCTGTACGGGCGGACCGGCCCTCACGTACGCGCCGGCCGGCGACTCCCGCTATCAGGGTGGCGGGCAGCAGGGCAGCCGTGAGGAAAGCCCACCACAGGAGGTACGTCACGGGGGATGCCGGGGAGAGGCTGCCGAGCGCCGACACGCCACCGAACACGGCCACCGCCGCGGCCGACACGACGGGCACCGCGGCCGCGTTCCACAGCGGGCCCTCGCGGCGCCCGGAGCGCCGGGTGACGCGCCGAGCGAGCGCCAGGGCCGGCATGACGGCCACCGCCGTGACGAAGCCGCTGACGAGGACACCGAGCAGGGCGACGGCGAACACGACGGCGACGATCACCATCAGCCCGTGGGGCAGGCCTTCGTGCTCGCGCGAGAGCATCACAAGAAAGCCGGCAGTCCCCGCGACGGCAGCCTCCGCGCACAGCCCCGCCATCGACGCGCAGAACGCCGCACCGAAGCCGTCCGGATGCCTCACACGCTCCTGCGCCGGAGGCGTCTCCCCCGGGCCGCCGCCGGACACGGTTTCGGCTCCGTCACCCGGCTCCGCTTGCGCTCCGGCCGGCGCCGGTTCCGGTATCGCGCCCGGCTCAGCCTGCTGTGTCATCGCTGCCCCTCTCCCCAAGAGAGGATTCCCCCAGCAGCTGAGAGGTTGCTTTTGCCGACCGAATAATCCGCTTCACTCGGGTCCGCCCCGGTACGGGACCGGCCGCAGGGCAGGCGCCGGCCGGCAGCGGGCAGGCGCCGTGCCGGCAGCAGAGCAGGCGCCGGCCCGCAGCAGGGCGGGTGCCGACCGGAACCACCCCGGATCACTCCGTGATCACACCGGATTCGCCTCCGGCAGTCTGGCTGCCGTCCGCGGGCGCCGCCTGCGGATGACCAGAGCCATGAGCGCCGCCACGGCGCACAGCGCGCCCGAGGCGTACCAGACGACGTCGTACGAACCGAAGGCGTCGCGGGCCACTCCGCCGAGGAAGGCCACCAGAGCGGCACCGACCTGGTGGGAGGCGAGCACCCAGCCGAAGACGATCGCGCTGTCCTCGCCGTAGTGCTCGCGGCACAGGGCAATGGTGGGCGGCACGGTGGCGACCCAGTCGAGCCCGTAGAAGACGATGAAGAAGACCATCGGGGGCTGCACGGAGGGCGCCAGGAGCATCGGCAGGAACATCAGCGAGATGCCGCGCAGCCCGTAGTAGACGGCGAGCAGCCTGCGCGCCTCGAACCGGTCGGTGAACCAGCCGGAGGCGATGGTGCCGACGACGTCGAAGACGCCGATCACGGCGAGCAGGCCCGCGGCCGCCGTCATGGGCATGCCGTGGTCGTGCGCAGCCGGCACGAAGTGGGTTTTCACCAGGCCGTTCGTGGTCGCACCGCAGATTGCGAAGGTCCCTGCGAGCAGCCAGAAGGGGCCGGTGCGGACGGCGTCGAGCAGCGCCCTGACTGCACGGCGCGCGGCACCGGGCGCAGGGACCGGCTTCGGTACGGGCGTGTCGCTGCCGTACGGGGCGAGGCCCACGTCCGCGGGGTGGTCGCGCAGCAGCAGCCACACGAACGGGACGACGACGAGGGCGGCGACGGACACCGTCACGGCGGCCGGCCGCCAGTCGTGGTGCTCGACGATCCAGGAGAGCAGGGGAAGGAAGACCAGCTGGCCGGAGGCTCCGGCGGCCGTGAGGATGCCGGTGACGAGTCCGCGCCGGGCGGTGAACCACCGGTTGGTCACGGTTGCCGCGAAAGCCAGGGCCATCGAACCGCTGCCGAGCCCGACGAGCACGCCCCAGCACAGCACGAGTTGCCAGGCGGCCGTCATGAAGACCGTCAGCCCGGCACCGGCCGCGATCACGGTCAGGGCGCAGGCGACGACCTTGCGGATGCCGAAGCGGTCCATCAGAGCGGCGGCGAACGGCGCCGTGAGCCCGTACAGGGCGAGGTTGACGGAGGCCGCGAACCCGATCGTGCCGCGCGACCACCCGAACTCCCCGTGGAGCGGTTCGATCAGCAGGCCGGGCAGCGAGGCGAAGCCCGCCGCGCCGATGATCGTCACGAAGGTGACGGCGGCCACCGACCAGGCGCGGTGGATACGGCGGCGCCCGCGGCTCTCGGCGGAGAGGCCCGGGCCTGCGGAGGAGCTCTCCGGGTGGATGGGACGTCCGGTTGTCTGACTCACGCCCCTCAGCATCGGGAGCTGCCCTCCGCCGAACGAGTGGCCGAAAGGACAGTATTCGCAAGGATCGGGCCACGGGAGTGCGGCCGGGCCGGTCGTCAGTGCCGGGCCGGCGGGCCGGGGCGGGCCGGTTGTCAGTGGCGGGCCGTAGGGTGACGGAAACGTCTCTTGCACGCACCGGGGAGACGAGGGGAACGTCATGGGCGGCGGACGGAACGCTTCGGGGGCGAACGAGGAATGACGCAGGAGACCACCAGGAGCACCAGGCTCACCCGCTCCGACCAGCACCCCGACGCACCGCCCCACCGGGTCGCCGTCCTCGCCCTGGCCGGCGTGATCCCCTTCGAGCTCTCCATCCCGTACCGGATCTTCGGCAAAGCCACGACTTCGGCCGGGGAGCCGCTGTACGAGGTGGTGACCTGCGCGCTGGCCGCAGGTCCGGTCCCGACCGATGCCGACTTCTCCATCAACGTCGACCTGGGACCGGAGGCCCTGGCCGAGGCCGACACGGTCGTCGTCCCTGCCTCGTACGAGTTCGGGCCGCCGTACGACGAAGGACGGCTCGGTGACGAACTGGCCGCCGCCCTGGCCCGCATACGTCCCGGTACGCGCATGGTGTCGATCTGCACCGGCTCGTACATCCTCGCGGCCGCGGGTCTCCTCGACGGGCGGCCCGCCACCACGCACTGGTCGAGCACGGAGCGCTTCCAGCAGATGTTCCCCTCCGTGCGCGTGGACGCCGACGTGCTCTTCGTGGACGACGGCGACGTGCTGACCTCGGCCGGGGTGGCCTCCGGCATCGACCTGTGCCTGCACATCGTGCGACGCGACCACGGCACGGCCGTCGCGAACGAGGTGGCGCGGCGCAGCGTCGTGCCGCCGCACCGCGACGGCGGCCAGGCGCAGTACATCCAGCGGCCGGTTCCCGAGCCCCAGCTCGCGACGACCACGGGGGCCCGCGCCTGGGCCCTGGGGCGGCTGGAACAGCCGATCCAGTTGCGGGACATGGCCGAGCAGGAGGCCATGAGCGTCCGGACGTTCACGCGCCGCTTCCGCGAGGAGGTCGGCATCAGCCCGGGGCAGTGGCTGACCCAGCAGCGCGTGGAGCGCGCCCGGCACTTGCTGGAGGACAGCGACCTGTCCGTGGACCAGGTGGCGCGGAGCGCCGGGTTCGGTACGGCCGCCTCCATGCGGCAGCACCTGCAGGCGGCGCTCGGCGTGTCCCCTACGGCCTACCGGCGCACGTTCCGTGCGGTGACGCACTCCACCCGCCGCTGACCGGCCGGCGGCCGCGGCACCGGCCGGTCAGCCGAAGGTGAGGACGGCACGGCAGACGTGGCCGTTGAGGGTGTCCTCCGCGGCGCGGGTGAAGTCCTCGACGGGGTAGGTGTGGGTGACAAGTTCGTCCAGGAGGAGGCGCCCTTCCTGGTAGAGGCGGGCGTAGAGGGGGATGTCGCGCTGCGGGCGCGAGGAGCCGTAGCGGCAGCCCAGGATCGCCTTGTCGAGGAAGAGGGAGTCGGCACGGAAGGACGCCTCGGCCCCGGCGGGCGGTACGCCGAGCAGCACCGCCTGCCCGTGCCTGCCGAGGAGGTCGACCGCCTGCCGGACGAGTCGGGGGTTGCCGACGCATTCGAAGGCGTGGTCGGCGCCCTCCGGGAGGATCTCGCGTACGGCCGCGGTGCTGTCGCGCGCCGTGTCGTTGGGCGCACGGTCCGCTGCCGAGTCGCCGGGCGCCGTGCCGCCGGGCGCTGCGGAGGCTTCGATGAAGTGGGTGGCTCCGAACTGCCGGGCCGCCGCTTCCTTGTGCGGGTCGGCGTCGACGGCAACGATGACGGACGCCCCGGCGATCCGGGCACCCTGCAGAACGTTGAGGCCGACGCCGCCGGCGCCGATGACGACGACGGATTCGCCGGGGCCGACGCGGGCGCGGTTGAGGACGGCGCCGACGCCGGTCAGAACGCCGCAGCCGATCACCGCCGCCGAGGTCAGCGGTATGCCGTCAGGGATCTTCACGGCCTGGACGGCTCGGACGACGGTGCGCTCGGCGAAGACGGAACTGGCCGCGAAGTGGAAAAGCCGCTCACCCCTGCGAGTGAAGGGCCGGGTGGGCCTGCCGATCGACTCGCGGCACATCGTCGGCCGGCCCCGGCCGCACTCGCCACAGACGCCGCAGGCGGCGAGCGTGGACAGCGCCACGTGATCGCCCGGCGCGACGTGCCCGACGCCGGGGCCGGTCGCCCGCACCACGCCCGCGCCCTCGTGCCCGAGGACGACGGGAACGGGGTACGGGATCGTGCCGTCGAGGACGGACAGGTCGCTGTGGCAGAGCCCGGCGGCCGCGACCGAGACCAGGACCTCGCCGGGGCCGGGCTCACGAACCTCCAGGTCGTCGGCGACCAGGGGCTGCTTTCCGTCGAAGATGACGCCTCGCACGTCTGGGGTCCTCTCGGCTCTCGGGTCGGAAGGGGCGGCGGCGGGGTTGCCTCACTCGCCGGGGTCAGGAAGCCCAGACGACCGACTGGAGTTCGCTGTAGGCGTGCAGTGCGAACGAGCCGCCGTCCCGGCCGACGCCGCTCTCCTTGAAGCCGCCGAAGGGCGTTTCGGGGTGCCGCTGGGCGGTGTTGATGGCGACGTTGCCGCTGCGGAGGCGCGCGGCGACGGCCCAGGCGCGGGCGGTGTCGGCGCTGAAGACGTAGTCGTGGAGGCCGTAGGAGGTGCCGTTGGCGATGCGGACCGCGTCCTCGTCGTCGTCGAAGGGCAGGGCGACGACGACCGGTCCGAACAACTCCTCGCGGGCAACAGCAGTTTCGGGATCGACGCCGGTGATCAGGGTGGGGGCGACGTAGAAACCGGGCTTGATGTCAGGGCGTGTGCCGCCCACGACGATGCGGGCGCCTTCCGCCCGGGCCCGCGCGATGTACGCCTCCACCCGGTCGCGCTGCGCGGCCGAGATCAGCGGACCGACCACCGTCGAGTTATCCACAGGGTCCCCGACGATCAGCTTTTGCGCGTAACGTCGGAGACCGGCGACGACCTCCTCGTACAGCGCGCGCTGGACGAGCACCCGGGTCGGCGCCGTGCAGATCTGTCCGCTGTGGAAGGACCAGACCGAACCGACCGCCCCGATCGCCGACTTGAGCACGTTCCTGTCGGCATCCCCCAGGACGATGGCCGCGCCCTTGCCGCCGAGCTCGAGAAGGGTGCGCTTCATCGACCTCCCCGCGGTCTCGGCGATCTGTTTTCCGACGGCGGTGGATCCGGTGAAGCTGACCATGTCGACGCCGGGGTGGGCCACGAGCGCCTGCCCCGCCCCCGGGCCCGGCCCCGTGACGATGTTGAGGACACCGTCCGGGAGGCCGGCCTCCTGAAGGATCGGGCCCAGCGACAGGCAGCACAGGGGATCCTGCGGCGCCGGTTTGGCGACGACGGCGTTCCCCATGGCCAGGGCGGGTGCGAGCTTGCCCGCGAGGTTGGCGAGCGGGAAGTTGTAGGAGGTGATGCAGGCGACGACGCCCACGGGGCGTCGGACCGCGGCGGCGCCCATCAGGCCGCCCGGTGCGAGCGGACTGCCCTGGACGGGGTGCGGCGCGAGCGGGAGGACCGCCGGCTCGACCGCCCCCCGGGCGTAGCGGCGGAAGCGGTCCACCGCCGCGGGCAGTTGCAGGGCCGAGGTGACGCGCGCCGTCGCGCCCGTCTCGGCCTGGAGCAGGGGCAGGAGCTCCGCTCCGTGTTCGCTGATCAGTTCCGCTGTCCGGTCCAGTACGGCTGCGCGCTCGCGCGGATCCGTACGGGACCAGCCGTCCTGCGCGGCCCGTGCGGCGGTCACGGCGGCGGCGACCTCGGCGGGGGTCGCCTCCGGCGCCGCCCCGACGACCTGCTCGGTCGCCGGATTGACAACTGGATAGTGCCCTTTTTCCGGTGCGCGCCACGACCCGCCGATCCAGTTCCCGTACGCCTTCGCGCCGTACGCCACGGTGCCGTTCGCCACGGTGCCGTTCGCCGTCATGGCCGGGGCTCCTTCGGGAGGCCGAGTATGCGCTCGGCGATGATCGTGCGCTGCACCTCGGCCGACCCGCCGTAGATCGTGTCGGCCCGCGAGAAGAGGAACAGGCGCTGCAGGGCGTCGAGTTCGTAGGGCCGCTCGTCGCTCCAGTCGCGGGGCCCGAGGACCGCGGCCGGGCCCTGTACCCGCAGGGTGAGTTCGCCGAGGCGCTGGTGCCAGGTGCTCCAGAGCAGTTTGGCGACGCTCGGTGCGCCGGGGAGGTCCGTGCCGCCCAGGCTCCGCAGGGCGGTCCAGCGCAGCGTCCGCAGCTCGGCCCACTGCCGTACGAGCCGGTCGCGCACCGCCGGCTCCTCTGCGGCCCCGGTCTCCCGGGCGAGGCGGACGACGCGGGCGAGCTCGGCGGCGAAGCCGATCTGCTGGGCGAGGGTGGCCGCTCCCCGCTCCCGGCCGAGGAGGTCCATGGCGACCCGCCAGCCGTTGCCCTCGCCGCCGAGCACGTGGCCGGCGCGGGCCTCGGCGCCGTCGAAGAAGACCTCGTTGAAGCCTGCGTCCCCGGTGAGCTGCCGGATGGGGCGGATATCGATCCGGCCGGGCTGGTCCATCGGCACGAGCAGAAGGGAGAGACCGTGGTGCCGGCGGGAGCCCTCGGTGGTGCGGGCCAGCAGGAAGCACCAGTCGGCCTCGCGGGCGTGGGAGGTCCACAGCTTCTGGCCCGTGATGCGGTAGGTGCCGCTGCCGGGGTCCCTGACGGCGGCGGTGCGTACGGCGGCGAGGTCGGAGCCCGCGCCGGGTTCGCTGTAGCCCTGGCACCAGATCTCCTCGCCGCGGGCACGGGAGTACTCCTCGGCCCAGACGACCTGCCCGGTCAGGGGCGCGGTGCGGTTGCCGTAGGTGCCGGCCGCGCAGTCCCAGCCGAGGCCGATCCATCCGCCGGAGCCCAGGGTGCGTTCCCAGGCGCGGCCCGCGACCGGCGCCGGCTCCGCGGCGAGGTGCCCGGCGAGCCAGGCCCGCGCTTCCTGCCGGAGGGCTTCGTCGTCCGGCCCGAAGGAGAAGTTCATGGGTGGCTCCCCGTCACGCGTTGGGGCGGGCTTTGGCGGCGGCCGCCTCGGCCATGGCCTCCAGGTGGGCGAGCATCGGCATGGGATCGGTGCCGACGGTGCGGGGCAGCAGGTCGGCGATCTTGCCGGGCGTCCAGGGGCCGTCGCTGCAGACGGCGCGCAGTTCTCGGGGCTGGGCCCACACGGCGATTTTGGACCCGGCCACGGTGTAGACCTGTCCGGTGACGCCTTCGTCGCGGGCCTGTTCGCCGAGCAGGTAGACGACGAGCGCCGCCACGTCCTCGGGTTCGCCCATCTCTTTGAGCTCCACCGGAACACCGGCGGACATGCGGGTACGGGCCACAGGGGCGACGCAGTTGGCGGTGACCCCGTACTTGTGCAGGCCGAGTGCGGCGCTGCGGACGAGGGAGATGATGCCGCCCTTGGCGGCGGAGTAGTTGGCCTGCGCGACGCTGCCCTGGTGGTTGCCGCTGGTGAAGCCGATGAGGGTGCCGCGTCCCTGCCGGCGCATGACGGCGGAGGCGGCGCGGAAGACGGTGAAGGTGCCCTTGAGGTGGGTGGCGATGACGGGGTCCCACTCTGCTTCCGTCATGTTGAAGAGCATCCGCTCGCGCAGGATCCCCGCTGCGCACACAGCGCCGTCGATCCGCCCGTAGCGGGTGAGGGCCGTGTCGACGATCCGCTGCCCGCCCGCCATGGACGACACGTCGTCCGCAACGGCGGCGGCTTCGCCGCCCGCCGCCTCGATCTCCTTGACGACGCCGGCGGCTACCTCGCTCGTGGGTTCGGCGCCGTCGACGGCAACGCCGTAGTCGTTGACCACGACCTTTGCGCCCTCGGCCGCGCAGGCGAGGGCGACGGCGCGGCCGATGCCGCGGCCCGCCCCGGTCACGGCGACCACCTTTCCCGCCAAGAAGCTCCCCACGGCGCACGCCCCTTCCCGCTCTATCTGACGGTCCGTTAGATTTTTGGGCAGGGCAGGCGAAGGCACAAGCCCCGCACAGGGACCGATCCGGGGAGGACGCCCATGCCACTGCCACCGGAGTTCCACGAGATCGCCAAGCGGGTCAACAACTGGGGCCGCTGGGGCGACAGCGACGAGATCGGCACCCTGAACCTGATCACGGACGCCGTGGTGCGAGAAGCGGCGGCGACCGTACTCACCGGCCGGAGGGTGGCCCTCGCCGTGCCCCTGCGGCGGCGCGGGATCCAGACCGGCCTGATCCCCGGGAGGATCAACCCCTTGCACACCATGACCTCGGTCAATCGTGAGGAGTTCGCCCCGGGATCAGTGGCCACGAGTGACGACACCGTCACCATGGGCCTCCAGGCCGGCACCCACTGGGACGCGCTTCCGCACGCCTCCCACGGCGGAAGGATCTACAACGGCCGGCCGGCGGACTCGGTCACCGCCCATACGGGTGCCGCCCTCAGCGGCATCGAGAAGGCCCGGCACATCGTCTCGCGCGGGGTGCTGCTGGACGTGGCGCACGCCCTGGGCGTGGACCGCCTGCCACCCGGGCACGCCGTCACCCCGGAGGATCTGGAGGCGGCGGAGGAGATAGCGGCGGTCTCCGTGGGGCCGGGGGACGTCGTCATGGTCCGCACCGGGCACATGCAGCACTACCTTGCGGGCGACAGGCGTGCGTACGGCAATGCGTCACCCGGGCTCTCGGTCCGGACACCCGAGTGGTTCCATGCGCGCGACGTGGCGGCCGTCGCCAACGACACGCTCTGCTTCGAAGTCTTCCCGCCGGAGATCGACGGACTCTGGCTTCCGGTGCACGCGCTCCACCTGGTGGAGATGGGGATGATGCAGGGCCAGAACTGGAATCTGGAGGAGCTCTCCGCGGTCTGCGCGGAAGAGCGGCGCTACGCCTTCCTGCTGACGGCGACGCCCGAGCCCTTCGAGGGGGCGGTGGGTGCGCCCGTGGCGCCGGTTGCCGTGCTCTGAGCCGGCGACGGAAAGCGGGGCCAGGACTTGTCCGCTCTGCTGCCGTCCGTGCCGTCAGACGGCCGCGGGCGGGCTTGCGGAGACGTGGGCAGGCGGCGACGTGCAGATGCGCACCCCGAGCACGGCACCGCGCGTCGCCGCCGGCTCCGGCGCTGGAGCCCTGTTCTTGCGCCGGACCGCGACCCGTACTCGCCGAGCAGCCCGGTCAGTGCGGACCTCTCGACGTCCCCTCGCAACGAATCGCTGCGTCCAAGGGTGATCACGTGGACACTTCACGTCAACACCTGGTCTGGACTTTGTCGATTAAGCCCGATTTATGACGGCGCGCGGTGGGTCGAAAGCGCCGACCCACGAGGAGCCGCCGCGGTCGACCTCGCACCAGATGCGCTTGCCGCTGCCCTCCGCCTGCCAGCCCCAGCGGTCCGCGAGGCCGTCGACCAGCTCCAGGCCGCGGCCGCCGGTGTCCTCGCCTCCGGCACACCTTCGGCGGGGCGGGCGGGCGCTGATGTCGGCGACTTCGACGCGGACGGTGCCTCCGGACGCTCCGGGCACCCCGGCACCGGCGCCCGGGAAGAGCATGCGCAGCACGGCCGGGCAGCCGGTGTGGACGACGGCATTGGTGACCAGCTCGGAGATCAGCAGGATCAGCGTCTCGGCCAGCGGCTCATCGACGCCTATCCCCGAGCCGGCCAGCCGCGACCGCGCCCACTTGCGGGCCCGTCCCACTTCCGCGGGATCGGCCCGGACCTCCATCTGCATCTGAAGCACCTGCACCGCTCACACCATCCGTACCGGCGGACACAACGCCTCGCGTCTCCGAGCGACCACGGAACGTGACCGCCTTCCGAGACAGCATGGTTGACGCACAGTCACCCCAACAAGCGCTTCGGGCATATTCCGGCGCAAAGGAGTAGGGCTGCTGCATACTGTGCGACGCGCGCCGGGGAGACTCGAACACCGAGGGCCCAGGGGCCCCTTTCCGGGACGAGCATCAGACATGCGCACGCCCGGCGCAGCCGCATGGGCCTCATTTGCCTCGCCGCGCTTCTGAAGCTCTCGCATCCAAGGGAGCGTACCCGAGCCGGGACCCGACTCCGCCCCGTGACGAATAACGTCCGGGACACAGCCTGATATCGACATGCTGTGAGCGGTTCGGCATGACATGGCCGATATTTCACCCATGACGATTACGCCGTGACATTCTCTGCGTCCAGAACATCCGTTGCATCGCTCGTGCGAGGACGCTCCGGGAGGTGTGAAGCCTCGCGCAGGAGGGTATTCGCAAGCAATTCCTCGGATTCGGCGGCCGACTGCCATTGACCGGCTCTCAGCCACGCTCGTTTCAGGTGCAGATGAACATCGGCTTCCCACGTAAAGCCCTGGCCACCGTGCACTTGCAGACAGTCATGAGCGTTGCGTACGGCTGCACTGTCTGCGAGCAGCTTGGCGGTGGCGAAGTCGGCGGCTCCGCCGGGTCCGGACGCGAGGGAGGCCGCATAGACCGCGGCCCGGGCGAGCTCGGCGCGGACGAGCATCTCCGCACACAGGTGCTGCACCGCCTGGAACTCACCGACAGGACGGCCGAACTGGGTGCGGTTGCGAGCGTGGGAGACCGCCATGTCGATGGTGCGGAAGGCGCTCCCGAGCTGCTGGGCAGCGGTCAGCAGGGCCGCCTCACGGCGCAGCCGGGCCGCATCGACGGACACCGCGGCGGTATCCCCGGCGGGCGGCCGGGGAAGTTGCCGGACGAGGTGCAGGGGCGTCGTGGGGTCGACGGAGCGGGCGGGCCGCGCACGCAGTGCCCGCGGTGCGCCGCCGGGGCGGGTGCGCAGGATCCGGGCGGCCGGGCCGTCGAGGAGCAGGACGGCTTCGGCAGCGGCGAGGTGCTCGGCCATCCCCGGCCGGTCCAGGGCGGTGACGAGGCGGGCCCCCTCGGCCGCGCCCGGCACGAGTCCGGCGGCGAGCTGGGTGGCGACCAGGGGGCCGGGCAGCAGGGCCCGTCCGGCCTCCTCGAAGAGGAGCACCGCCTCAGGGAGTCCCAGCCCCGCGCCGCCGTCCTGCTCCGGTAGGCGCAGGGCGAAGAAGCCCGCCTCCCCCAGGGCCTGCCACAGGCCGCGGTCCGGCGCTCCAGGGCCGCCCGGGGCGTCGGCGAGGGAGCGCAGCCTCTCGCGGGGGTAGCGGGCGGCGAGGAGGCTCCGCATGCCGGACCGCAGGGCGCGCTGGTCGTCGCTGAGGCGGAAGTCCATGGTCATCGCCCCTTGGGAAGGCCGAGGATGCGCTCGGCGATGATGTTCCGCTGGATCTGGGAGGTGCCGGCGGCGATCGTGTAGGAGAGCGAGGACAGGCGCTGGGCCGTCCACGCGTGGCGGGTGTCGAGGGACTCGGGCCCGAGCACCTCGGCGGCGGCCTCGTAGAGCTCCTGGCGGGCCTGGGAGTAGCGGAGTTTGAAGACGGAGGCGCCCGCGCCCGGCGCCCCGCCGGCTCCGGTGCGTGCGGCATGTGCGGCCTCGCAGGCGTTCCACTGGACGAGCCGCCACAGCGCCGTGAACTCGGCGTGGAGGCGGCCGAGGCGGCGCCGCAGGACGGGGTCGTCCCAGCGGCCGTTGGTGCGGGCGGTGCGGGCGAGCCCGGTGAGGGTGCGGCGGCAGGCGGCGACCTCTCCGGCGAAGGCGGTGCCGCGCTCGTAGGAGAGGGTGACCATGGTGACGCGCCAGCCGTCGTTCTCGGGGCCGACGCGGTGGGTCACGGGTACGCGCACCTCGTCGAGGAACACCTCGGCGAATTCGGTGGTGCCGGCGAGGGTGCGCAGCGGCCGTACGGTGACGCCGGGGCTGTCCATGGGCAGGGCGAGCCAGGTGATGCCGCGGTGCCGGGGGGCGGAGGGGTCGGTGCGGACGAGGAGTTCGCACCAGTCGGCGATCTCGGCGTGGGAGGTCCAGATCTTGCTGCCGGTGACGACGTAGGAGTCGCCGTCACGGACGGCCCGGGTGCGCAGGGCGGCCAGGTCGGAGCCGGCGCCGGGTTCGGAGAAGCCCTGGCACCAGATCTCCTCGCCGCGCAGGATCGGCGGCAGCCAGCGGGCGCGCTGGGCGGCGGTCCCTTCGGCGGCGATGGTGGGGCCGGCGTGCAGGAGCCCGACGAAGTTGGCGCCGACATAGGGAGCCCCGGCGCGCTCGGTCTCCTCAAGGAAGATCAAGTGCTGGGTGGGGGTGGCGCCTTGGCCGCCGGCGTGGGCCGGCCAGTGCAGTCCGGCGTACCCGGCGTCGTGGAGTGCGCGTTGCCAGGCGCAGTCGTGGGCGCGGCGCGCGGGCCAGTCGCCGGCTGCGGGTTCGGGGGGCAGCCGGGGCAGGGTGTCGTGCAGCCAGGTGCGGAGCCGGTCGCGGAAGTCCTCCTCTTCCCTGGTGAGGGTGAGGTCCATCGCGGGTCACCCGCCCATGGGGTCGAGGTCCAGGCCGAGCATCCGGATGGCGTTGCCGCGCATGAGTTTGCGGACGGTCTCGTCGTCCAGCCCTCGCACGTGGTCGAGGGCGACCTCCCGGGTGTGCGGGAAGGTCGAGTCGACGTGGGGGTAGTCGGTCTCGAAGGTGGCGTTGTCCCGGCCGATCGCGTCGAGTGCGGCGATGCCGTGCTTGTCGCGGAAGAAGCAGCAGTAGACCTGGCGGTGGTAGTAGGTGGAGGGCGGCTCGGGGATCAGGTCGCGGACGCCGCCCCAGGCCCGGTGTTCCCGCCAGACGTCGTCGGCGCGCTCAAGGGCGTAGGGGATCCAGCCCATCTGGCCTTCGCTGTAGGCGAGGGTGAGGCGCGGGTGGCGGACGAGGACGCCGCTGAAGAGGAAGTCGGCCATCGACGCCATGGCGTTGTTGAAGGACAGGGTGGCCTGGACGGCGGGCGGGGCGTCCGGGGACGCGGCGGGCATCTGCGAGGAGGAGCCGATGTGCATGTTGACGACGGTTCCGGTGTCCTGGCAGGCCGCGAAGAAGGGGTCCCAGTAGCCGGTGTGGATGCTGGGGAGGCCGAGGCAGGTGGGGAGCTCGCTGAAGGTCACGGCCCGTACGCCGCGGGCGGCGTTGCGGTGGATCTCGGCGACGGCGAGATCCACGTCCCAGAGCGGGATGAGGCACAGGGGAATGAGGCGCCCGCCGCTGTCGCCGCACCACTCCTCGACCATCCAGTCGTTGTAGGCGCGCACGCACGCGAGGGCGACCTCCTTGTCGCGCGCCTCGGCGAAGGTCTGGCCGCAGAAGCGGGGGAAGGTCGGGAAGCACAGGGACGCCTCGACGTGGTTGAGGTCCATGTCCTTCAGGCGCTCGGCGGGGTCCCAGCAGCCGGGGCGCATCTCGGCGCGGGTGATGCCTTCCAGGGTCATCTCGTCGCGGTCGAAGCCGGCGGCGGCGATGGTGCGCTTGTAGGGGGAGGCGAGGTCCTCGTAGATCCACCAGTCCGCGGGCGGACCGTCGGGGTCCATGGCGATGGTGTACCTGCCGCCGGTGTACTCCAGCCGGCCGATGCCGGTGGTCAGCGGGCGGGGACCGCGGTCGCGGTAGCGGGCGGGCAGCCAGCGCTCGAAGAGGTGGGCGGGCTCGATGACGTGGTCGTCGACGCTGACGATGCGGGGCAGTTCCATCGGGGGCCTTCCGTGTCCGGCGGCGCCTGACTGACGGTCTGTCAGATTTGAGGCTAGCCCGCACCCCCTGGACCGGCAAGGCGCGACGGCCTACGCTTCGCCGCACCTACCTGACGTAGCGTCAGTTGTCGTGGAGGCCCGCCATGACCGGTACCGCCGACGACCTGTCCGCTTCCCGCACCCTGTGGGAGCTGCTCGACCGCCGCGCGGACCTCACCCCCGCCGCCCCCGCCCTCATCCAGGCCGACGAGCCGGAGCCGGAGAGCGGTCCCGGCCCGGCCGGGGCTGCCGACCGCACGGTGACCTTCGGCGAGCTGCGGGCGCTCGCCGAGCGCACCGCAGCCGGACTGTACGGACTCGGGGTGCGCCCGGGCAGCCGGGTGGCCTGGCAGCTGCCCACCCGCATCGAGACCGTCGTCCTGGCCTTCGCCCTGGCCCGCCTCGGCGCCGTCCAGACACCGCTCGTCCCCCACTACCGCGACCGCGAGGCCGGCCACACCCTGCGGGCCGCGGAGGCCGGGTTCTTCGCCGTACCCGGCGTGTGGCGGGGCTTCGACCACACCCTCATGGCCCACCGGCTCGCCCTCACGCTTCCCGTGCCGCCGCTCGTCCTCACCGTCTACGACACCCTGCCCGAGGGGGACCCCGCGGAGCTCCCGCCCCCGCCCGCCGACGGCACCGCCGTCCGCTGGGTCTACTGGACCTCCGGCACCACCGCCGCGCCGAAGGGCGCCCTGCACACCGACCGCGGGCTCATCACCGCCGGCAGCTGCCTGGCCGCCGCACTGCGCCTCACCCCGGACGACGTCGGCTCGATGGCCTTCCCCTACGCGCACGTCGCGGGGCCCGACTACACCGTCATGCTGCTCCTGCGGGGCTTCCCCGCACTCCTCGTGGAGCACTTCTCCCTGCCCGGCTCGCTCGGCGCCTACCGCCGCAACGGCGTCACCGTCGCGGGCGGCTCGACCGCCTTCTACACGATGTTCCTCGCCGAGCAGCGCCGGCAGCCCGGACGCAGGATCATCCCCACCCTCCGGCTGCTGGCGGGCGGCGGCGCCCCCAGGCCGCCGGAGCTGCACGACGAGGTCGCGCGCGAGCTCGGGTGCCCGCTGGTGCACGGCTACGGCATGACCGAAGCCCCGATGATCACGATGGGAGATCCGCAGGACGCGGCGGAACACCTGGCCCGCACCGAGGGCCGACCGGCCGCGGGCATGGAGATCCGCGTGACCGACGCGGCGGGAAAGCCCGTGCCGCCCGGCACCGAGGGCGGGATCCGGCTGCGCGGTGAAGCCGTCTGCCGGGGCTACCTCGACCCCGCCCAGACCGCCGCGGCCTTCGACGCCGACGGCTTCCTCCTCACCGGCGACCTGGGGCGCATCACCCCCGACGGCCGTCTCGTCATCACCGGCCGCGCCAAGGACGTCATCATCCGCAAAGGCGAGAACATCTCCGCGCAGGAAGTCGAGCAGCTCCTGCGGAGCCATCCGCACATCGAGGACGCCGCGGTGATCGGGCTGCCCGACCCCGTACGCGGGGAGCGGGTCTGCGCCGTCGTCCAGCAGGTCCCCGGAGCGCCGCGGCTCACGCTCGGGGACGTGGCCTCCCACCTGACGGACGCCGGGCTGTCCGTGCACAAGATCCCCGAACAGCTGGAGCTGGTGGGGCGGCTCCCCCGCGACAGCACCCTGCACAAGGTGCTCAAGCACGAGCTGCGCGAGCGCTTCGCCCGTTCCGCTCAGCCGCCCGCCCGGTAGGCAGCCGTCGCCTGCTCGAAGAACCGGTCCACCGCGCGCCGCTCGTTCATGGGCCCGATCACCTGCAGGAGGTGGTAACGGCCGTCCACGAGGGTGGCGGAGTTGCGCACGTAGACCTGGCGGCCGCTGCTGTCGTTCCAGTTGAACGCGCCCTCCGCCGTCACCGTCCTGCCCACCTCGGTGCGGCGCAGCCCGGTGGCGCCGGCCCACGGGGAGGAGCGGTAGGCCTCCAGCTCGGGCTCCTTGTCCTGCTGGTACGCCATCGGGTCGCTGCCGAACTCCGCGGCCTTGTCACGGCCCGGGACCACCACGAGCCGGTAGTCGCCGCCCGCGTAGACGATCTGCCCGCGGTCGTTCTCCCCGCGGCGCTGCCAGTCCTCGGCGACGGCCACGGTGAACCCCTTGGGGTCCTTGCGCAGGGCGAAGCCCTTGGCAGGGCCTTCCGTCTCGGCGATCCGCTCCTCCGCCGTCGCCGCGCCCGAGGCACCGGCCCCGCCCGCCGCGCGGGCACCACTCGACGGGCCGACGCTCTGAGGGCCGGCGGTCTGCGGGCCGGCGCTCTGCGGGGCCGGGGGCGCGGCGCTGGGCGCCCCTGCCGCTCCCGCACGGTCCGCGGTGACCCGGCCCGCGCTCTCCTCGGCGCGCGGCATGAACAGCACCGCGTACAGCGCGGCCCCTGCGAGGAGCAGCAGGATCAGGCCGACCAGCAGCCGGCCGAGGCCGAACGGCGAGCGGGCCGGACGGCCGCGCTGCTCCTGCAAGTGTCCGGTGCGGGGCGGGCCGGAGCGGGGTGCGGGGGCGTTGTCCTTCGTCGTCTTCTTGTGGCGGCCGTGCGCGGCCTGCGCGGTGTCCACGGCGGTGATGGGACGGCCCCGCCTGCGCCGCACCATCTCGCCCTTGCGGCGGACGACCGGGAGCCGGTGCTGGTCGGCAGGGGCGTCCGGGACGGCGTCGGGCACGGTGAGGGTGCGGCCGCCGGGCTCGGGTTCCGGCGCGGAGCGGATCAGGGAGCGCAGCCAGCCGCGGAGCTCCTCGAACTCGGGGCGCTCGGCCGGGTCCTTCCGCATGAGCGACTCGACCACGGGGCGCAGGGCGCCGCACTCCTCGGCGAACGCGGGGGGCTCTGTGCAGACGAGGCGGACCAGTTCGGCCGTGCTGTCCTCCGGGTACGGGGCGTGTCCCTGGACGACGCGGAAGAGCAGCGCGCCGAGGGCCCAGAGGTCGGCCGCGGGGCCGACGGGGGGCGCCAGCTGCCAGCTCTCCTGGACGGGCCAGGCCTGCTCCGGGGCCCATCGTTCGGTGACGGCGCCGACGACGACCATCCGGGCCTGCCGGGCGCGCTCGACGGCGAGGGCCCCGGTGGGCTGCTGCTGCCCGGCGGCTCCCCAGGCGGCCGGGGCAGCCGGGGCGGCGGCCGCCGGTGCCTTACCCGCAGGCCGGCTGCCGCCGGGGACGGCTGCGGCGGGGCTGCCGCCGGGAGGGCTCTGCACGGCGCGCGGGGCCGGGGCTCCGGGACCGCTTCCGGGGGCCGGTCCCGCTCCGGGACGGGCGCCGGGCGACGGGGCTGCCGGTCCCTTGCCGGGAGCGGCGGAGCGAGGAGAAGCAGCAGCAGGAGGAGCAGGGGCAGGAGGTGCTGCCGTGCCGGGGAAGACGGGCCAGGAAGCGGCCGATCCGGGGAGCTTCACTTCGGGAACGTCCGGCCGGGCGGCGCCCCCCGGCCCACCCGATCCACCCGATCCACCCGGCCCGCCGCGCGCTCCGGGCGGACCCGCCGAGCGGTTCCGGCCGGCGGGCGCGGGGGCCGTGCCGCTGGCGGCGCTGCCACCGCCCCAGGTGGAGGAGCCGGTGGGGGTGACGGGCGGGGCGTTCTCCCCGGCCGTGCGGGCGGCAGCGGCCCGGGCCGCACCCGCGCGGTAGGCAGCGATCGCCGAAGAGCGCACCTGCCGGGGCCCGGCCTGCCCGCCCGGCTGCCCGGCCCCGGGCGCGGCCCCCTGCCCACCCGGCTGTCCTCTGCTCGGACGCCCCGCACTCTGCCCGCCTGCCTGTGGCCGGGAGCTGACGGGTGGCCACGGCTCCCCCGTGGCCCGGGCACCGCCCGGCGGAAGGAAGCCTCCTGCGGCTCCTTGGTCCCGGTACGGGGACGGGGACGGTCCGGCCCCCTGCCCGCGGGGCCTCGGCACAGCCCCGCCACCGGGCCCACTGCCGTCCGGCGCGCTGCCATCGGGCCCGCCGCCACCCGCCGCGCCACCGTCCGGCGCGAAGCCCCCGCCGGCCCCAGGGGCGGACCGGGAAACGGGACGGGCGTCGGGCCGGGGCCCATGGCCTGCGGCTCCCCGGCCGGTGCCGCCCGGCGCCGGGCCGCCCTGCTGCCGCGGCACCGCCGTCCCGCCGGGCGGCCGCTGCGGTGAGCGCGTCGACGGCATCGCCCCCTGGCCGTTGCCGCTCGCAGGCGGCTCCCCGCCCACCGGCACGGGGTTGTAGCCGCACAGGGCCTCTTCGGCCGCGCCCGCGGCCAGGCCGGTGAGGACGGCGCGGCCGTCGTCGCAGATGAGGACGGTGCGGGTGGTGATGTTGCGGTGGGTCCAGCCGTGGGCGTGCAGGGCGCGCAGGGCGGTGAGGACGTCGGCGGCGACCTCGGCGGCGCGGTGGGGCGAGAGGGGCCGCTCGGCCAGGAGCGCGGCGAGCGGGCGGGCGGGCACGAGCTCGCTGACGACCCACAGGCTGCCGCCCTCGGCGAAGACGTGGAAGACCTGGTCGAGCCGGGGGTGGTCGGGCACCTGCGCGGCGGCCGTGGCCGCGGCCAGCGCGCGCCTGACCGCCGGATCGTCACCGCCCGCCCGCCCCGTACGCCCGGCTCCCGGGCCCGGGGGGCAGCCCCCGGCGCCGACGAGCTCCGCATCCACGAACTCCGGCAGCGGGATCTGCCGGACGAGGACTTCCTGCCCGCTCATGGTGTCGAAGGCCCGGGTCTCGACGAGCTCGAACACATCGGAGGGCGGTAAGGGAAGGCGATACCGGCCGGCCAGGATCCGACCCGCGTAGTCGTCCACGACGCCTCCCCAAGCGCGCGATCCACACCCCGCCCGAATGCCCGGACAACCGCCAACGACCGTCAGCCGACCGCCTGTTGCGGCTGCGCACCGTCCATGGCACCTCACGATACGTGCCGAACCCGCCCCTTCGGGCGCGTACGGCTCAGTACGTCGCTCAGCGGACCGACCGGAAGGCGCCCGTCCCGCAACACCCGTCCGCCGAGTGCCGTCCGCTCTCCCGGGTCACTCGGGTTTCGGACATGCGTAGCGCCGAAGGAAAGTTCTCCCGGGAGGGCCGGGGCGGTGCGGTTCTCCGGGATTCGCCCGGAGGAGCCGGGGAGGCTCAGTCCTCGGGAGTGAACGTCCGGAAGGCCGTGTCGCGCAGGGAGCGGCAGTCGGCGTCGCCCCACTTGTCCTTCTCGCAGCTGATCATGATGGCGTAGCCGTGCTCGTCGTCCACCTTGAAGCCGCGGTTGAGGACCTGGACGCGCTTGCCGTTCTGGTCGCGCTCGAACGACCAGTCCGCGACGGTCGGGTAGTCGTGGTTCGCCCAGCCGCGGATCTCCTGGATCGACAGGCCCTTGTAGCCGGGCATGCTGCTCCTGGCACCGGTCTCGGCATCGCGCCAGGCCTTGACCGCGTCGTCCTTCGGCTCCGCGCCGAAGTCGACCTGGACGCGCGGGAAGCCGCCGGAGGCGCTGTAGATGGCGCCCGAGTGCTCGCCGGCGGTGCCGGTCTGCTTCCAGCCCTCCGGGAGGGAGATGGCGAAGTGGTATTCGTCGTTCTCGAAGCGCCGGTAGCCGGAGGCGCCCGCCTCCTTGGCGCCGGAGACGGCTGCGGCGGGCTGGGACCTGATCACCTGGGGCTCGGCGCCCGCCTTGCCGGGGGCGCCTGCCGACGCCGAGTGCACCGGGGCGGTCCCGCCCTGCCTCTTGCCTTCCTTGTCGCTGCCGTCGCCACCGCTCAGCGCGAAGGCAAGCACCGTGCCGAGCACGGCCAGCACCACGACGACCGCCGCGACGACGAGCGTCCGGCGCGGCACGGCCTCCAGGAGCGGCGTGCGCCCGCCGATCGTGCCCCCGGAGAACTGATGGGTCGTGGCCTTCGCCGCCTCCGCGGCGCGCGGCGCGCCCGGGGCCCCGGCCACCGCGCCGGAGGGCGGGCCCTGCACCGGCGGGACGTCCGACGGCCTGCCCGCCGCCGCGCCCGGCCGCTGCGCCGAGGACACCGGGGAGGCGGGGGACTTGGGCGCGGGCCGGGCGGGAGCGGCCCCCTCCGGTATCGGCGGGACGGCGATGGCCTGCGTCGCGTCGAGGTCGGCGGCCGCGGGCTGCCGCTTGGGGGGCAGGCGCTCGTCGGGGGCGTTGACGGCGTCGGTGAGCAGCGCGCGGGCGCCGGCCTCGTCGAGCCGCTTCTCGGGGTCCTTGGCGAGCAGCCCGTACATGACCTCGGCCAGCGGGCCGGCGTTCTTCGGCGGGCCGAGCGGCTCGGTCATCACGGCGGTGAGGGTCGCTATGGCCGACCCCTTGTCGTACGGGGGAACGCCCTCGACGGCCGCGTAGAGCAGGCCGCCCAGGGACCACAGGTCGGCCGGCGGGCCGGGCTTGTGGCCGCGGGCGCGCTCGGGAGAGATGTACGAAGGGGCGCCGACGAGCATGCCGGTGGAGGTGACGGAAGGGTCGCCCTCGACCTGGGCGATGCCGAAGTCGGTGAGGACGACGCGGCCGTCGTCCGCGATGAGAACGTTGGACGGCTTCACGTCGCGGTGCAGGATGCCCTGGCGGTGGGCCGCGCCGAGCACGTCCAGGACGGCGAGGCCGACCTCCGCGGCGCGGCGCCACTTCAGCGGCCCGTCCTCGCGGATGACGTCGGCGAGCGAGCGGCCCTCGATGAGCTCCATGACGATCCAGGGGCGGTCGTCCTCGTGCACCACGTCGTAGACGGTGACGGCGCCCGCGCTGCGGATCCGGGCGATGGCCTTCGCCTCGCGCAGCGTGCGGGTGATGAGGCGTCGCTTCTCGTCCTCGTCAATGTTGGCCGGGAACCGCAGCTCCTTCACGGCCACCGTGCGGCCGAGGGTCTCGTCGCTCGCACGCCAGACCGTACCCATGCCGCCGCGGCCGAGGACGTCCCCGAGGCGGTACCGCCCGGCGAGGAGGCGCCCTGCCGTGCCCTGCGTCTGCTCCGCCTCCGACATGCGTCCCCTCTGGCAATCAGCTCTGCGACCAACCGACCCTGGCAGAGCCACCATTGTCTCTCATCCACAGACCGGCGGAAGGCCAGGGTCCACGGGCTTGCGGACAATCCGGGCAACCCGTCGCCCGGCGCCCTCCGTACGGCGCGCGGCGGCCGTTGCGGCACCGCCACCGCACTGACCTGGCCGGCCTGCGCCGCGACGGCCGGGCGGCGCCCGGCACGGCACCCGCACCGGGGGCCCCACGGATCCGTTGCCTTAACAGGACCCGGTTTCGGACAGGGCGGTTCCCGGCGCGTCGGAGCTGTCACATGATGCTCATCAGACGCTGTCGCCCCAGAGGTTACGTATACCCGCCGAAAACGGCCGACAGGGCATCAGATCGGCTGGACGTCCGGCGCCCCCAGCCGTGCCGCATCCGCCGTCAGGTCGTCGGGCTGCAGCTGCGATTCGCGCTCGGCCTCCACGCGCTTCTCGTAGCGCTCGACCTCCTTCTCGACCTGGGAGCGGTCCCAGCCCAGCACGGGCGCCATCAGCTCGGCGGCCTCGCGGGCGCTGCGCGTGCCGCGGTCGAACGTCTCGATCGAGATCCTGGTGCGGCGGGTGAGGACGTCGTCCAGGTGACGCGCGCCCTCGTGCGAGGCGGCGTAGACGACCTCGGCCCGCAGATAGTCCTCGGCGCCGGTGAGCGGGTCGCCCAGGGACGGGTCCGCGGCGACGAGCTCCAGCAGCTCGTCCACCATCGAGCCGTACCGGTTGAGCAGGTGCTCGACGCGCGCGACGTGCAGGCCGGTGCGCTGGGCGATCCGGGCGCGCCCGTTCCACAGCGCCTTGTAGCCCTCGGCGCCGACCAGCGGCACATCCTCCGTGACGCACTCGGCCACGCGCCGGTCGAGCGCGTGCACCGCCTCGTCCACGGCATCCTTGGCCATCACGCGGTACGTGGTGTACTTCCCGCCCGCCACGACCACCAGCCCCGGCACGGGGTGGGCCACGGTGTGCTCGCGCGACAGCTTGCTCGTCGCGTCCGACTCGCCGGCCAGCAGGGGCCGCAGCCCCGCGTAGACCCCCTGCACGTCGTCCCGGGTCAGCGGCACGGCCAGGACGGCGTTCACGTGCTCCAGCAGGTAGTCGATGTCGGCGCTGGAGGCGGCGGGGTGCGCCTTGTCCAGGTCCCAGTCGGTGTCCGTCGTGCCGACGATCCAGTGCCTGCCCCAGGGGATCACGAAGAGCACGCTCTTCTCGGTGCGCAGGATCAGCCCGGTGGTGGAGTGGATGCGGTCCTTGGGCACCACCAGGTGGATGCCCTTCGAAGCCCGTACGTGGAACTGCCCGCGCTCGGCGATGAGCTTCTGCGTGTCGTCCGTCCACACGCCCGTGGCGTTGACGATCTGCCGGGCCCTGATCTCGAACTCGCCGCCCTGCTCCAGGTCCCGCACCGTGGCGCCCACCACCCGCTCGCCCTCGCGCAGGAAACCCGTCACTCTCGCCCGGTTGGCGACGTCGGCGCCGTAGGCGGCCGCGGTGCGCACGAGGGTGGTGACGTAGCGGGCGTCGTCCATCTGGGCGTCGTAGTACTGCAGCGCGCCCACCAGGGCGTCCTTCTTCAGGCAGGGCGCGACGCGCAGGGCCCGCTTGCGGGTGAGGTGCCGGTGCGCCGGCAGCCCCCGGCCGTGGCCCGAGGAGACCGACATCGCGTCGTAGAGCGCCACGCCCGTGCCGGCGTAGAGGCGCTCCCAGCCGCGGTGCTGCAGCGGGTAGAGGAAGGGCACGGGCTTCACCAGGTGCGGGGCGAGCCGCTCCAGCAGCAGCCCGCGCTCCTTGAGGGCCTCCCTGACGAGGGCGAAGTCCAGCATCTCCAGATAGCGCAGACCGCCGTGGATGAGCTTGCTGGAGCGGCTGGAGGTGCCTGCGGCCCAGTCGCGCGCCTCGACCAGGCCCGTCGTCAGTCCCCGGGTGGCCGCGTCGAGCGCGGTGCCCGCACCGACGACACCGCCGCCCACGACCAGGACGTCCAGTTCCCGTTCCGCCATCCGGGCGAGCGCCGCACCGCGCTCCTCCGGTCCGAGTGTCGCTGTCCTCACCGCTGCCTCCGTTTCGGCCGCCGGTCGCTCCGCTGGTCCCCGCGCTTCTCTGCTCCTCCTTCGATGCTGCCCCAGATCCGCCGATTCGGCCGCGCCGGCGGCGCAGGGGAGCGAGCCGCGCCGCGTTGATCCCGAATAACAGTCATATATCCGCTTAACCTGATGTAACTCGTACGCGTGCCAGAACCCCCGGCTCCCCGGGAAGGACCGCCTCGCCATGCCCGCAGATCTCGCCGTCATCGGACTCGGCCACCTCGGACTCCCCCTCGCCCAGGCCGCGACCGCCGCCGGCATCGACACCATCGGCTACGACCCCGACCCGCACACCGTCGCCGAGCTGCGCGCCGGCCGGCTGCCCCCCGAATGCGCCGACGGCTGCCTCACCGCCGCGGAGGTGCGCCGGATGCTCGCCGCGGGCTTCCGCCCCACGACCGCCGACGCCGAGCTCGGCAAGGTGCGCACGGCCGTCATCTGCGCACCCGCCCGGCTGGGCGAGGACCGGGCCCTGGACCTGGGCGCCGTCGGCGCGGCCGCCCGCGCCCTCGCCGCACGACTGCGCCCGCACACCACCGTCCTCCTGGAGTCCCCCGTCTACCCCGGCGCCACGGAGGAATTCCTGCGCCCCCTGCTCGAATCCGGCTCCGGGCTGCGCGCGGGCCACGACTTCCACCTGGCCTACTCCCCCAGCCGGGTCGACCCCGGCAACAAGCGCCACGGCTACGCCGGCATCCCCAAGGTCATCGGCGGCCTCACCCCCGCCTGCACCGAGGCCGCCGCGGCCTTCTACGGGCGGGTCTGCGAGAAGGTCGTCCGCGCGCGCGGCCTGCGCGAGGCCGAGGCGGTCCGCGTCCTGGAGACCAACTACCGGTACGTCAACATCGCCCTCGTCAACGAGATGGCCGTCTTCTGCCACGACATCGGCGTCGACCTGTGGGACGTCGTGCGCTGCGCCGAGACCAAGCCGTTCGGCTTCCAGGCGTTCCGCCCGGGCCCCGGGGTGGGCGGCCCCGGCGTCCCCATCGACCCCAACTACCTCTCCTACAAAGGGCGCAGCCTCGGCTACCCGCTGCGGATGGTGGAGGTCGCCCAGGAGGTCAGCGGGCGCATGCCGCGCTACGTCACCCAGCGGTGCGCCACGCTCCTCAACGAGCACGGCAAGTCGGCGCGCGGCGCGCGGGTGCTGCTCCTGGGCGTCAGCTACAAGGCCGACGTCTCCGACCAGCAGGGGGCACCGGCCCGGGAGATCGCCTCCCGGCTGATGGAGCTGGGCGCCCAGCTCAGCTACCACGACCCGCACGTGGCGCAGTGGCGGGTGATGGGGCGGCCGGTGCCGCGGGCCGACAGCGTCTACGAGGCTGCGGCCGCGGCGGACCTCACGGTGCTGCTGCAGCACCACCGCACGTACGACCTGCAGGGGCTTGCCGTGAAGGCACAGCTGCTGCTGGACACGCGCGGAGCGATTCCCGCTGGCGCGGGGCATCGGTTGTAGGGGCGGCGCCCCGCGGCGGTGTCAGGTGAAGCGCCTGACGGCGCTGTCCTCAAACGCCGGACGGGCTGAATTTTTCACCGGGCCGGCGCTTGAGATCCCGGGCAGGCCCGGTCAGTCCTACAGCCTCCCCAGCCCCAGTGCCCTGTTCGGGGCGTCCAGGACCGTCTTCAGGGCCGCGAAGTCCTCGACGCAGCGGCCCGTGCCGACCGCCACGCAGTCCAGCGGGTCGTCGGCGATGAGGACCGGGATGTCGAGCTCCTTGCTCAGCCGCACGTCCAGGCCCCGCAGCAGCGCGCCGCCGCCCGTCAGGACGATGCCGCGGTCCATGATGTCGCCGGACAGCTCCGGCGGGGTCTCGTCCAGGGTCTGGCGGACCGCCATGACGATGGCGTCGACGGGCTCCGACAGCGCGTGGCGGATCTCGTCGGCCGTCAGCTCGCGCGTCTTCGGCAGGCCGCTGACCTGGTCGCGGCCGCGGATGGTGCAGCGCTCCGGCGGCTTGAGGCCCTGGGTCTCCTCCGGGTCCCCGCCGACCTCCTCCAGGCCGGTGTCCTTCTCCAGCTGCTTGGCGAGGGCGGCCAGCCCGGCCGCGGACCAGTAGCCGGTCGGGGCGGCGGAGCCGATGTTCATCTTGATCTCCTCCGCGGTGCGTTCGCCGATCGCGAGGGAGTACTCCTTCTTCACGTACGAGATGATCGCCGCGTCCATCGCGTCGCCGGCCGTACGGACGGAGCGGGCGGTGACGATGCCGCCCAGGGAGATCACGGCGACCTCGGTGGTGCCGCCGCCGATGTCGACGACCATGCAGCCGGTCGGCTCGCTGACCGGCAGACCCGCGCCGATCGCCGCGGCCATGGGCTCCTCGACCAGGTGCACCTGACGGGCGCCTGCGCGCGAGGCCGCCTCGATGACTGCGCGCCGCTCGACGCCGGTGATGCCGGAGGGCACGCACACCACGACGCGGGGGCGGGCGAAGAGGCGGTTGCCCATGACCTTCTTGATGAAGTGCCGCATCATGCGCTCGGCTATCTCGAAGTCGGCTATGACGCCGTCGCGCAGCGGGCGGACCGCGACGATGTTCGAAGGGGTGCGGCCGATGGTCTCCTTGGCCTCGGAGCCCACCGAGAGCACGCTGCCGTCATCCGCGTTCACGGCGACGACTGACGGTTCGTTGAGCACCACTCCCTTCCCGCGCACGTACACCAGGGTGTTCGCCGTGCCGAGGTCGATCCCCATGTCCCTGCCGCTGAACGACTTGCTTTGCGCCATAAGTTGCCATTATTCCTTACGGTCGAACTTTTATACGGGGTTCACAGCCGTCCGCTCGCTGTGGGTAACGCATTGCTGTCGTAGCACGCTGATACCTTTTGGCCCTTACTCGGCACTTACTCGGCCCTTACGCCGGCCTCACCCAACAACCCAGGACCTTCGGGGGACATCGCACATGAGCCAGCCCTGGCAGCAGCCGCAGCAGCCCCAGCAGCCGCCCCAGCCCAATCCGTACGGCCAGCCGCAGCAGCCGTACCCGCCCCAGCCCTACCCGCAGCAGCCCCAGCCGCCGCAGCAGCCCTACGGCTACGGCCAGCAGC